>VBHS01000300.1 GCA_005881295.1 Chloroflexota bacterium | reverse complement strand
ATCACCGTATCGCGGGTGATACCAAGAAGTATGTTCTCGGTCGGAGCCGGCGTTACAAGTTCACCATCGATCAGCAGGAAAATGTTTTCTGCGCTGCCTTCCGAGACATGGCCCTCGTGAGTGAGCATGATGGCTTCATCGAAACCGTTCTGCATGGCTTCACTTTTGGCGAAAGCGGAATTGACATAGGCGCCACAAATTTTTGCGCGCGCGGGAATAGCGTTATCGTCGATACGTCGCCAGGACGAAACGCCCGCGCTCATTCCATTTGTATCGATGTAGTTCCCCACAGGTTCTGAGGTGATAATGAAGTCGTCCCGCAGACCATGCAGCCGTACCCCGATCGTCAGGTCTGCCTTGTAGGCCACCGGGCGGAGGTAGATGTCCTGCTGCTGTCCATTACGTCGCACAAGTTCAGTGGTGATGTCTATCAGCTGGTCAACCGTGTAGGGGAGCGCTATCTGAAGAATAGCGCACGAGCGCAGGAGCCGCTCGTAGTGTTCACGCAGGCGGAATAAGTAGACCTGCTGCTCTGCCTCGTTCCAGTAACCTCGAATGCCTTCGAAACAGCCAGTACCATAGGCAAAGCCGTGTGTTCGTACGGAGATCATGCCATGTTCGACAGGCACGAACTCGCCATTCATGAATAGTTCTTTTGTTTCCATATTGTGTACGGCAAGCAGCGTCTTTGCTACCTACCTTCCCTCCTTATCTTGTTTCTAGTCTACCTCAATGTTATCACATACGAGAACTGGTGTATGAAACTAGAAACCTGGAACGGAACGTCGTTGCTCCTTAAAGAATCTTTTTGCCAAGCGCCGAAAGTACTAGTTCGACCGCGAGTAATGCTGTTGCATTTTCACGGTCGAGTATTGGATTCACCTCAACCACGTCCATCGCAACCAGTTGACGCGAATCCGCGATAATTTCCATTGCCAGGTGGGCTTCACGATAGGTCAGACCGCCACGCACCGGGGTGCCAACGCCGGGAGCTTCTTTTGGATCCAATGCATCCATATCAAGGCTGAGATGAATGCCATCGTTCTGTTGTCCAGCAATGGCTATGGCGCGTTGCATGATTTCAGAGATACCCACCCGATCAATTTCTGACATAGTGAATACGTGAATTGAGTGCGCGCGGAGTAAGTCTTGTTCAGCGCGGTCAAGGTCGCGTGCGCCGACGATGACGATTGTTTCTGCATGAATTTTAGGCTGCCAGCCTCCTACTGTTGTCAGGCTGCTGTGTCCTATGCCTGCCAGTGCTGCCAGGATCATGCCATGGATATTGCCTGAGGGGGTTGACTGATCGGTGTTGAAATCAGCGTGGGCGTCGACCCATATCACTCCAACATTCTTGTGAACGTTCGCAACTCCCCACACTGAGCCAAGCGAGATGCTGTGATCACCTCCGAGAATGACGGGAAATTCGCCTTCTTGCAGGATGGTGGTAACGATAGTTGACAGTTCTTTAGAGATGCCTACGATTGGGTCAAGGTATTTTAATTTGAGATTGCCCTGTGGTTGAATTTCGGGTTGGGGAATTACCAGGTTGCCCATGTCCTTGACGCTATGACCAAGACGGCGTAGCCGCTCGTTAATCTCTGCGTAACGAATGGCGCTTGTGCCAATGTCAACGCCGCGTCGGTCGGCACCCAGGTCCATTGGCGCGCCAATCACACGTATTCGCATGTAGTATGTATTCCTCCTGTTCCTCGTTGAACAGTACTATAGCCTGGCTTTATTATAGCTGCTTGCGTGCAGGTTTGTCCATCTCTGTCGTCAAGAAGTAGACATTTGGAGATCATGCATGTCATCCTTCGCTGCGCTCAGGATGACATGCAGGCCGCCTCTCAAGCCCGCTCACGGGAAGTCTTCTCTCCAAATGTCTTGCGAAGAAGATGTATGCTGCTTGTTTCGTTCGTTGGAGAAGTTGTACAATAGTTTGCAAGGTTTACCACCCTCATCGTTTTATACACAACGCTTCAGAAAGTGAGGCATTACTTGCATTCTTATACATGGTATGTACATTCGCGACGTTCATCAACCCCCATCCTATTTCTCAGTGTGCTGCTGTTGGCGCTTACCGCTTGCAGTGGTGGATCAACAAGTACATCTTCGACAACGAATGGGACCCCTGTACCGGCATCCAGGCAGGTATTGCGTTTCCCCAACGTTGGTATTTCCGATAGCGCTTCCCTTGACCCGGCTTTGGGGCCAGATGCGAATACGGCTCAAATCGTTAGTATGGTTTATAGTGGGCTTGTCAGATCTGATGTCAACTTAAACGTCATACCCGATCAGGCCACGTGGGATGTATCGTCCGATAATAGGGTGTATACCTTTCATCTCAAATCAGGGATTACTTTCTCGGATGGAACACCGGTTACCGCGCAGACGTATGTGTACACGTTGACGCGTGCGCTTCTGCCGCAGGTAAAATCAGGGATAGCCTCATTCTTTGAAGGTGCTATCGTTGGTGCAGACGCCGTCAGCGCCGGGAAGACAAAGACCCTGACGGGAGTCAAGGCGCTTGACGATTCAACTTTGCAAATCACGTTGACGCATGCAGCCCCGTACTTCCTGGAGGTGCTGACTAACTCACTGTATTTCCCATTGAATAAGACGGTGATCAGCCAGTATGGTCAGGGCGACTGGCCCAATCACGTGGCCGGTTTGGGAGTGGGGACAGGTCCATTTATGGTGAAGGAGTGGGATCATAAAGTAAAGATAATTCTCGTTCCCAATCCTCATTACTACGGCACAAAGACGAAGTTGTCGGAAGTGGATATGTACTTCGTGACCGAGCCCACAACGGCATTCAAGTCATACCAGGCGAATCAGTACGATTTCGTCTGGAATATCACTCCGAATGACCAGCAAATTGCCAGGAGCCTACCCGGCTTCGTCAGAAAGTCCTTGCTGGAAACAGACCTGCTCTTCTTTAATAATAAGATGCCCCCGTTTAACAGTTTAGCGGTGCGCCAGGCTTTTGCCTATGCCATAAACAAAGAGGCCCTGATTCACGCGATTTTCAAAGATGCGGTGGTTGTTGCACCGACGATCATTCCACCAGGAATGCCGGGCTACCAGCCAGATTATGCCGGTATACCATATAATAAAGAAAAAGCGCGATCCTTGATGCAATCGGTGTATCCGGACGTCAGTAAGGTGCCACCAATCACCTTCTCGTATCCGACTTCGCAGATTATTCCAGTGGAGGCGGATGCTCTCCAGGAAATGTGGCAGACGGCGCTTGGCGTTCGCGTCAACCTGCGCTCTGTAGACCTGGTGGCGTATAATACAGAGACAACCGAACACTCGGTACAATTTGGCTCTACGCAATGGGGCGCGGACTTCCCCGATCCGTATGATTGGCTGGCATTGAACCTGACGTCGAACGCGGCAAATAACAACGGTGAATGGAGTAATCCCACATTCGATCAGACAATCGCCCAGGCGGAACAGGCGACTGGTGATCAGCGCATCAGCCTCTATAACAAGGCCGAGCAGATCGCTATTTCGGATGTTGGTTGGCTGCCTGTTGATCACCAGGCCATGGCGGCCGTTATTCCATCCTGGCTGCATGGTTTGAGCCTGAATGGCAATGGCCTCTACTTCGGAGATTGGTCTAACGTTTACATTTTGCAACATTGACCATAGCTCCGTTGAGGCAGGTGAATAGTTTCATGGGCGACCTGAGCGGTCGCCCATGCGCATTAGGATGAGAACAATGAGTGGGCATCGTGAAGCGATACCTCGACATTATGTTGCCCTGGTTGTGATTATGCTGTCCATTCTCGCTGCTTGTGGGAATGGGGGGGCTGCGAGCACTACTCCTACCCCAAGCAGCGCACCCAAACTGGCGGCAAAACAAATATTGACATTTCCCAATGTCGGCATCACGGATAGCGGCCCCCCCGATCCGGCGCTGGTGACCGATCAAAATACTGACCTGATTGTCAATATGATTTATAGCGGCCTGGTTAAGTCCGATATCAATTTGAACGTCGTTCCTGACCAGGCAACCTGGGATGTTTCCGACGATAATAGAGTCTATACGTTTCACTTGAAGCCAGGCATTGTCTTTTCAGATGGGACACCCGTCACGGCCCAGACATATGTGTACACGCTGTCTCGCGCCTTACTGCCAGAAGTAGATTCAAGTATGGCCGCTTTATTTGAGGGCGCTATCGTTGGGGCCAACGCTGTCATGAAGGGCAAGACGAAAACCCTGTCAGGTGTGAAGGCTATCGATAATCAGACCTTGCGTATCACTTTGACGCGCCCTACACCGTATTTCTTGCAGATGCTTACCAACTCTCTTTTCTTTCCGTTGAACAAGCGTATCATTGATACATATGGGCAGTCTGATTGGCCAGATCATGTTGTAGGTAGTGGTGTGGGCACAGGACCTTTTATGATAGCGCAGTGGAACCACAGCGTCAAAATGGTCCTTGTTCCTAACCCTTACTATTATGGAGACAAGACGAAATTAACACAAGTGAATATGATCTTTACGAATGATGCTACCACGGCATTAAATGTCTATCGCGCGGGCCGGTATGATTTTGTCTGGAATATGACGGTGTCTGACCAGGTAGCTTCTAAAGGTCTGCCGGGTTTTACTAGAAGCACACAGTTGGAAACGGATGCGCTCTTCTTTAATAATAAGATGCCCCCATTCGATAACGCTCTCGTGCGCCAGGCTTTTGCGTATGCAACAGATAAGGTGACGCTGGCACATAACGTTTTCTTCGATTCTGTTGTGCCCGCGCAGACTATTATACCGCCGGGTATGCCTGGTTATCAGCCTGACTATGCCGGTATACCCTATGATAAAAACATGGCGAAGTCACTTTTGCAGACTATTTATCCTGATCTAACCACGGTTCCCCCAATTACATTCTCCTATTCAAGCTCACAGGTCAATACACAAGAGGCTGTTGCCCTGCAAAAGATGTGGCAAGATGCCTTAGGTATCCCGATTATGCTCCATTCCGTGGAGACGACAGCGTATGCCGATGAGTTGAGCAAGCACCAGGTACAGTTTGGCTTTGTCCCGTGGAATGCGGACTTTGCTGATCCCTACGATTGCCTGACCTTAAACCTGCTCTCGACGGCGCCAAATAATTATGGGCAGTGGAGTGATCCAGACTTTGACCAGGCGGTGACACAGGCTGATAAAACGCTATCAAATAATACGCGTGTCTCGCTTTATAACCAGGCGGAACAGATTGCTATTCAAAATGTTGGCTGGCTCCCGCTCGATCACCAGGCGTTGGCGGCGATTATTCCATTGTGGGTTCATGGAGTGAGTGTCAATGCAAATGGTCTTTTCTTCGGAGATTGGTCGCAAGTCTACGTATTGCAACATTAAGGTGAGACTGGCCTGCACCCCCTATGCATGAGATAACTTGATAGCTTCGTATGCAAGATGATATACTTTGATAACATATTTGGTGTGGGCCCGCTACAATGTTGGCGGGCTTTCCTCTATATCACGTGTGTCTTACCCAGGATATCCATGCAGAGCCTGTGTGAGACTTTTAGGAAAAAGCGCTGGCGCTACGTTATGCAATGTTGCATAGATGACCTGCGATAGGTCAAATAGTAAGGAGGTTCTTCAGCAGTGGCTATTGATATTGTTAACCCCTATCAGGTGGCGGTTTCGCAGTTTGATGATGCGGCAGAACGTCTCGGGCTCTCGCAAGCGATGCGAGCTATTTTACGCAAGCCGAAACGTGAACTTATCGTCAATTTCCCCGTGCGTATGGACAATGGAGACGTGGAGATGTTCACGGGTTATCGTGTCCAGCACAACATCAATCGTGGGCCGGCCAAAGGTGGCATCCGTTTTAGCCCGGAAGTTTCACTCGACGAGGTTCGCGCGCTGGCGATGTGGATGACGTGGAAATGCGCGGTTGTAGCTATTCCATTTGGTGGCGCGAAGGGTGGCGTTCTTTGCGATCCGCATAAGCTCTCTCGGGCCGAGCTTGAGCGCCTGGCACGTCGCTATGCTACGGAAATTTCTATTTTAATTGGACCTAACAGCGATATTCCTGCTCCCGACATGAATACCAATCCACAGATCATGGCCTGGATGATGGATACGTTTTCTATGCACCAGGGCTACTCGGTGCCGGCCGTGATTACCGGGAAACCTCTCGCTATCGGTGGTAGTGAAGGTCGCCTCGAAGCAACTGCACGCGGCATACAATTTGTCACGCGCGAGGCAATGATCGACCTTGGTATGGATCCTGAAGAAAGCTCTGTGGTGATTCAGGGCTTTGGCAATGTGGGTGGTATTTCTGCTCGCCTGCTTTATGAGCTGGGATGCAGAATTGTTGCTTTAAGCGACATTAGCGGTGGTGTCTATAATCCTGACGGTATCGATGTTCACCAGGCCATGCACTACTCCAGGGAACATGGCGCCCTGAGAGGCCTACCCAATACCCAGGCTGTCACGAACGCGGAACTGCTGACGCTGCCATGTGATGTGCTGGTGCCTGCCGCTCTTGAGAATCAGATAACGGAGAAAAATGCGACCCGCATCAAGGCCCGTTTGATCATTGAGGCTGCCAATGGTCCTACGACGCCAGAGGCAGACCATATCCTCAATGATCGCGGCGTTACGATTGTGCCTGATATCCTGGCCAATGCAGGTGGCGTGACCGTCAGCTACTTCGAGTGGGTACAGGACCTGCAACGCTTTTTCTGGGCTGAACATGAGATCAACGATCGCCTCGAGTCGATCATGACGCGTGCCTATCGAGCTGTGCGCAACAAAGCGCAGCAGCAGGAGACGAACCTGCGTATGGGTGCGTATTTGTTGGCTGTAACACGTGTTGCCGAGGCAACCGAAATTCGCGGTGTCTACCCATAGTATTGGGCACTGCGGTGCGGTCCCTACGTTTTGATCGGTTCAAGATGCAGTATTCTTAACCAGATTTCCTGTTTGTTCACTTCCTCTTGAGGACTCCACGCGGGCTCAAGTGAAAAAATCACGTTGACGAACTGGCCGGCAGGAAACGAGGAGCGCTGAGCTCCACCACGCATCAACGTCCCCTTGAACTGAAACTTCCCATTGCTCAGCAGGAGACGTAGATTGCGACCGTCAAAGCCACTTGACCAGCTACTCATAATGCGCAGCCCTTCGGCCTTGAAGATAGGCTCAGGATTGGCCGCGCCGAAAGGGGCAAGTTCGCGTACATTACGATACGTGTCGTAGTTGATACGCTCCAGCCTTTTGAAGACCAGGTCGATCATACGAACGCTGGTAATTTCCTGTTCGATCACAACACCGGTCTGGTCGGCTATCTCCACCTCTGTTTCTCCAGCCACTACAGATGGTGCGGCCTGTCCGTTCCAGCCGAGCAAGTGCTCGCGAAGTTTTTCAATAAGATTATTCTCAATAGTGAAACCAGCTGCCTGGGCATGACCTCCGTAACGCACCAGGATGCCGGCGCACTCGCCCAGTGCATCAATAATATTGAGTCCTTGCTGGCTGCGCGCTGAGCCACGGCTGAACTCCGGGCCTCGACTCAGTACTAACACGGGACGATGAATCTCTTCGGACAATTTGCCCGCGACCAGGCCGATAATGCCTTCGGGCCAGTTATCACCGCTGACCAGTACAACCTTATCATTTGGACGAAGCTGTGCCTCCGTACGTACATGGTTCATCAGCTCTTCGGTTTGTCGTTGTCGCAACTGGTTGAGTTGTTCCAATTCTTCGACGTAGTGAGCGGCTTCGGCCGGATGATCTGTGGTCAGCAGGTTGAAAGCAATACTTGCATCCTTCATGCGGCCCGCGGCATTTATGCGTGGCGCCAGGGCATAGGCGATATCGCGCTCGCGTATTCTACCGGGCTGCAAGCCCGCTTTGCGTATCAGAGCCCGCAAGCCTGGATTGAGCGTTTGATTGAGCTGCTCCATACCCAGGCGTACAAGGGTGTGGTTTTCACCGAGCAATGGGGCTACATCGGCAATGGTACCAACGGCTACCAGGTCGAGGAGGGCTAATTCTTCCGCTTCTGGCCGTTTATACGCGCGGTAGAGCGCCTGTGTCAGCTTAAAGGCTATGCCTACGCCACAGAGATAGCGCTCGCTATAGGTACAATCCGGCCGCCAGGGATTGACCATGGCGTAAGCATCGGGACGCTTTTCAGGTGGGTGGTGGTGATCCGTGATGATGACGTCGATGCCCTGCGCTTTTGCGTATGCGACCTGTTCAACGTCGGAACTGCCACAATCAGTGGTGATAATCACGGTTGTACCCCTGCTTTTGAGCAGCTCTATAGCTTTCAGATTGAGGCCACAGCCATCATGTAAGCGGCTGGGGATATGAACGTCGAGAACCGCTTCCGGGCTCTTGAGCGTTCTCAACGCGCGGGTGAGTAGAGCTGAGGATGTGACGCCGTCGGCATCGTAGTCACCATAGACCGTTATATGCTCTTGTTGAGCAAGTGCGCGCTGTATGCGTTCGAGCGCTTTGCTCATATCAATCAGCGTGAGCGGACCAGGCGTCTGGTCATAGCGGGCATCGAGGAAAGAACGCATGGCACCAGGCGTTGTGATACCACGATTATGGAGGAGCTGCGCGTGGATTGCTTCTATACCTGCTTGTGCGTACAGCTTAAATTGAGCGTCGGAGAGCATATCATATACATCCCATGGTCTGCTCGTTAGAGATATTGACTCCACATGTCTATCCTTTTGATGCGTTAATCAGGCAGTAATCGTAGAAACACTTCGTTCCCGAGGAGGCGTCCCCGCTTACTCAGGCGCAACCATTCAGTCTCCCGCTCTAACAGCCCTGCCTCCTCGACCATATGCAGGCGATCACCGGCAAACTGAGCGAATGGTAGAGCAAAACGCTGTTCAAAGGTGGGCAAATGCAGGCCCTGAGCGGTACGGAGGGCCAGAAAGGCAGTCTCCGACATTGCCTGCGCCTTGTCTACCGTTTCGCTCTCGACCTCTGGCCATTGTTGTGCCTTGAGCATGCGGATATATTCTGCAGGCTCGCGTACATTAGAAAAGCGCCTTCCGCCAAAGCTTGAATAGGCACCGACTCCCATTCCGATGTATGGGAGATTGTGCCAGTAGGTCAAATTATGGCGAGATTGGAAGCCGGGAAGCGACCAGTTAGAGATTTCGTAATTCACATAGCCGGCAGCATGCAGGCGTTCATCCGCATATTCATACATATCCGCGCACAGGTCTTCATCGCCCGGAGTAATACGCCCTTCGTGTGTCCAGGTATAAAAAGGTGTGCCTTCTTCGATGATCAAGGAGTAGAGCGAGAGATGTTCGATATGTAAATCCAGCGCCCTTTCAATGGTCTCGCGCCAATGGCGCATGGTCTGTCCGGGCAAGCCGAACATAAAATCGACATTGATGGAAGTGAAGCCCGCTGCTTGCGCATCGCGTACGGCTTGCGTGATATCTTTGGGCGAATGAATACGACCGAGGGTTTTAAGTAACTCCGCATCAAAACTCTGGGCGCCCATACTCAGTCGATTGACGCCAGCTGCGCGTAATCCCACCAGCTGCTCGCGACTCAAAGTGCCCGGGTTGGCTTCCAGGGTAATCTCGGCATCTTCATCGACCGCGAAATTGTCGTAACAGGCGTCCAGGATGCGACTAACCTGAGAGACGCTGAGCAGGCTGGGGGTACCACCACCAAAAAAGATGGTGCGAGAGCGACGTGGTTTCCCACCTGGTAACTTTGTCAATGCGCCCGCCATGCCGATCTCGCTGAGCAGGGCACGTACATATGGCTCTCTAAGCGGAAGCATACCGGCATAGGTATTGAAATCGCAATAGTGACAGCGTGTATGGCAAAAGGGGATGTGTACATACAGGGAGACGGTCTCCAGGAGCTGTTGAATGGGTTCTGTTTTTGCTGATTGAGTTGTGGCAGGTGCGATTATGGTCATGAAAAAAATCAGATCCTTTGTTTAGGAACGCAGCGACGAACGGTGCCGTTCAGCACATTTCGCTACTGCGTTCCTAACGGTGTCTCAGGTTTTGTTACTTACGGCTGTGCGGGGACGCCGCCACCAGGAATCCCTCCAGGAGCGCTACCAGGGGCGCCGCTGGGTGAGCCACTGCTGGGCGCGCCCGCTGGGAGATCGGGAGGCATATTCATAGCATCGAGCAGCTTGTTCTGGTCAACCGGTGTAATCACCGTACCGGGAAGTGTCTGCTGCTCAGTTAGCCAGTTGGTGAGCGCGCTGCCCTTCAATGACTGCAAGGTCGCGGCATCCAGGACGCGAGCATGGTCGATGGCCATAAGTTGAACGATACGGAAGGTCCCGTTTTCTTTAATGATAGGACTGAGCTCGTTAACT
>VBHS01000407.1 GCA_005881295.1 Chloroflexota bacterium | reverse complement strand
CGCAGTGAGGATGCGCGCTCGCGTCTGTTCGGTGGTCACCTGGCGCTGACCGAGTCGGTAGGGACGAGGGCTCATAGATAACTTGATACCTTCCAAAATTAATTGTATAGTCCGTACGATGGAAAAATTAATCGTACGGTCTGTCTGAATAATATATCATTCCAAGACCAATGTAAAGGAGATTTCATCGCATTCAGCTTCTCAACCCAAATGCTTGTAGGAATCCTGGTAATAGACGGGTCGCCGTCCTGAGCCTGCTCTTCGCGTGGCTGTCCATATAGAGCAGATCACGAGACTTCTCGGCAGAGGAAGAGGCGGCTCCCGTCATCTCTGTGTGAGGTATCACTCGTAGTAGTCCGGCGCTCTCCTCAACGTTTGCCACTGCTGACCATCATGGCCAAAGACGACCAGCGCCACGTGCTCGCGCTCGACCACATCCAGCAGTTTCCGCGTGCTGGCGCGCAATTGCTCCTCGTTGTCATCAAACGGCCAGGCCTGACGATCAGGGGTGAAAAGGCGCTGCACAGCGACTGCATCAATAGCCAGCAGCACCGCGCCGCTCTTCGGCAGGCGCACCAGCACCGACTGATGCCCAGGCGTATGCCCACCGGTCTCGAGCAGCGTCAGGCCAGGCAGGAGTTCGGTATCTCCATCAATCAGCCGGTAACGCAGCGCCGGATGATCCCAGTGATGTCCAGGCGTATGCCCACCGGTCTCGAGCAGCGTCAGGCCAGGCAGGAGTTCGGTATCTCCATCAATCAGCCGGTAACGCAGCGCCGGATGATCCCAGTGAGCGCGTATGGTTGCAAAGCGCGGATGTCCGCTGCGCGCCAGTTCATAATGTTCGCGCTGGACGATGAGTTCCGCCTTCGTAAAGGCATCATGATATCCCGCATGATCCGGGTCGAAATGGGTACAAATGAGGATATCGATATCGTCAGGACGCAGACCCAGATCGCCGAGCTGCTCGATCACATTTTTTCCCCGCGCAGATGGAACCGCCCCCGGAGGCAGCGGTGCATCCGCGGGCAGTCCGCTATCAATCAGGATATGCCTCCCATTGCTGGTTTCGACGAGATAGCAACCCAGCACCATTTCCAGCGTTCGGCCCGCCCCGGGCACTGTCGAGGTTCCTAACTGCAAGAGGTAAAGTCGCTGTGGAGTTTCGCTGCTCATTGTCATGTATCAATCCTTCCTATTAAGTACGACTTCATTTTCATCCACCCTCCCTGGAAAGCTTCTTAATCTTTTTGCCTGTACGCAATACTCAACCCTTTCCCCACAGGAACAACAAGGTGATCGAACTGGGGCAGCGCCTCGACCGCGGCAAGATAATCCGCAATTTCCTGCGGGTGCGACAGCACATTATCCGCAAAAAGGAACGCGTCCGCCGTCAACTTTGGCAGTAGGAGTGCAAGTTGAGATGGCGCACTGAGCCGATCGGCATCGAAAAACACGCAATCAAATGGGCCCGCAAGCTCTGCTACCACCTGCGTGGCATCACCATGGATGAGCTCGACCACATCACGTAAACCTGCCCGGAGGAGATTCGCATCGGCGAGCGCCTGTTTGTGTTCGTCGCGGTCGATACTGATCACATGACCGCCAACCATATGCGTAGCCCATGCCAACCAGATAGGTACTGTACCCATTCGACGTGCCAATTTCGAGCAGCCGTGTGCGCTGGCTGCTGCGCACCAGCACACTGAGCAAATGGGCGGTCTCTGGCTCCAGGTTCAGCATCTTTCTGCTGCGGTCCTGTTCCTGTTCATCATTGCGTCGTCCTGCCTCTTCGAGCTCGCTCAGCAAATGGGGAAGACTGGCATCCATAGCTATTCTGCACCTTTCTCCTGACCAAATAATATGGCGACCACAGCGTCTAAAAAGCATATCCAACGAGCACAGACCGCCAGGTGGATGCTGCCACAAAGCATCATAAACGCATCCAGCGAGCCTGGTCCCAGCCCAGGTGAGCATGGCTATTGACCAGGCGCACTACAGAGCCCGTGTCTTGCCAGTCCACCACACTGATCGTAGCCGGGTCGAGGAAGATGTGGAACATAGAAGTGAGCGGTGCTCCAAGAGCCGTGCAGAGCAGCGCCTTCACAGGTCCAACATGTGAGACAAGCACAACCATCTGACCAGGATGAGCCTGAGCCAGTGACGTGGTCGCAGCACAGGCACGGTCGCGCATGTCAACGAGGCTCTCCCCACCGGGAGGCGCAAGGGCAGCATCGCGTTGCCAGGCAAAAAGGTACTCGGCCTCCTGCCCACCCCGCGCAATGATCTCATCGCGCGTATAGCCTTCCCACATGCCAAAATCACCCTCGCGAAGATCATCAGCTTTCCGCACCTCCAGCCCATGGCGAGCAGCAATAGGCAAGGCCGTCTGATATGCGCGCTGTAAAGGGCTGCTATAAACCGCCGCAATCGGCAGCATAGCCAGTGCCTCAGCCAGCTGTTTCGCCTGCGCCACCCCTCTTTCAGAAAGAGCATCATCTCGCCTGCCAATATAGCGAAACTCGCGATTCGCCACAGTCTCCCCATGACGAACAAGTATCAGCCGGGTCATATAAGCCTCTCCATCGTTCTTTAGTCCGTTTCAACAGCTCTTGCTATCATAGAGGATGCATCGGGTGAAACGCAAGAGCCTTGATCGCCCGTAGGTGCCGATTTATCGTGCACCCGGTTTACCGCGCCCACAGCCGATTGATCGGCCCTATTGGCAGCCTTTTTTCTCGTGATGTTCGTTACCACCTTCCAGGGGCTGCCCATCTCCGCGCTGGCACTCGCCTACCCGGCCCTCAATCTGCCCACCCCGCTCATGAGTGCGATTGGGCAAGTCTCCATTGGCGCGTTCTTTCTACTCTTTCCCAGTGGACGACTGGTCCCGCGCTGGATGGCAGTGTTCCTGTTGCTCCTCATCCTCCAGACCGTTTCGTCACTTTTCCCCCTTACCTCCCCGTTCAATGCAAATACCTGGCCAGCCTGGCTCACCGGGCTGCTTGATGTCGTCTCCTATGCCGCCATTATCTTTTCGCAAGTCTACCGCTATCGACGTGTCTCCACACCTCTCCAGCGTCAACAGACAAAGTGGGTGGTCTTTGGCATTATCACCGTGGCCGCCGGATTTATTGTGTTCGGTCTGCTTTTCGCGGTCTTCTTCCCAGAGGTTAATCAGCCCGATTCCCCGTATTCCTTGCTTCAGAACGTCTATCCCCTCCTGACGCTCTTGCTTCCCCTCTCGATCGGCATCGCCGTCCTGCGCTATCGTTTGTACGACATAGATATCCTCATCAACCGCACGCTGGTCTACGGCACGCTGACGGCCTCGCTGGCCCTGGTCTACTTTGGCCTGGTTATCGGTCTAGAGTCGCTGGTACGCCTGTTCACAGGGCAGGTCTCACAAACTCCAGTCGTCATTGTGGCTTCGACACTCGCCATTGCTGCCCTCTTCCAACCCTTGCGCCGCAGTATCCAGATCATCATCGACCGTCGCTTCTACCGTCGCAAGTATGACGCTGCCCGCACCCTCGCCGCCTTTAGCGCGACATTACGCAACGAAGTTGATTTACACCAATTGTGTGAGCACCTCGTGGCAGTCGTGCAGGAGACAATGCAGCCGGCACACGTCTCGCTCTGGTTGTGCTCACCCCAAAAGCGTCAAGTTCAGGAGGAAGAACCCCCCTTGTCCCGTGGGGGCGGGGACTTTCACGGGTAGGTTTCTATAATGTCGCTTTGGAAGCCGCTTCGTACCCGTAGGGGCGGGGGTGGTGTTGAGCGGGGTGGGG
>VBHS01000299.1 GCA_005881295.1 Chloroflexota bacterium | reverse complement strand
CAAACGCGCCGCATCGCAACTCGACCTGGCGCAGGCCGCCATGCTTGCCGGCATTCCCAGCAATCCTTCGGCCTTTGATCCACTGCTCCATCCTAAAGCTGGTTTTCAACGTTTCCAGACTGTCCTTGGTTTGATGGTAACGCAGCACTATATCACCAGGTTAGAAGCGCTCGACGCCATGAAAGAGGCGCAAAGCCCCCACTTCTTTAAGAAGGCTCCCAGCCTGCTCGACCGCGCACCACATTTTACCAGTTTTGTGCTGGATCAGCTCGTGCATATATTTGGACTCAAGAATCGCAGCCAGTTGTCGCGCTCCGGCATGATCGTCAACACGACGCTGGATATCAACTTGCAGGACAAGATACAGAAGATCGCCCAGGGGCACATAGCCGAGTTACGCGCCGCCCACAACCTGACCAACGCGGCAGAGGTGCTGATCGACTACCACAGCGGGGCCATTATCTCCCTGCTTGGTAGCATTGACTACAACAATACCGCCATCAATGGTCAGTTCGATGTCGCGACGCAGGGGTACCGCCAGCCAGGTTCATCGTTCAAACCCTACGTTTATGTTACAGCCTTCAAGCAAGGGGCATCGCCGGCCCAGGCCATTGACGATGCCCCTACGACCATCGCGAACCCCGGCGGATCTCCGGCTTTCTATTCACCGACAAACTATGACCTGAGCTTTCATGGGCATATGACCATGCGCTGCGCGCTCCAGAACTCCCTCAATGTGCCGGCGGTGCGGGTTTTAAAGCATGTAGGCATCAGCGCAGCCATGCAGACCGCGAAAGATATGGGCATTACCTCTTACGAAGGGACTCCCGGCTACTCGCTTGTGCTGGGTGGACTTGGCATACGCCTCATCGACCACACATCGGCGATGGGCACGTTCGCCAATGGTGGTGTACATGTTGGCTATTACGCCGTGAGCAAAGTGATTTCAGCCGCCAGTCACAAAGTCATCTACCAGCATCAGATCGATCAGGGCAAGCGCGTCATCAGCCCGCAATTAGCCTATATGATGACCAACGTCTTGAGCGACAACACCGCCCGCATCCCTGAATTTTTTGATTGCAATGTGCTGCAACTCTACTCTAAATCTCAGGATAATTGCTACAATGGCGATCGTGGCATCGTGCGACCCGCTGCCGCTAAGACAGGCACCACGCAGAATTTCCGCGATAACTGGACCGTCGGCTACACCACGGACTACGTTATGGGCGTTTGGGCGGGCAACGACGACAATTCGCCGATGTACAACGTGACTGGCGTGCAGGGTGCCGCCCCTATCTGGCACGACTCGATGCTCGTAGCCGAACAAGGGCACCCGATTCGTGACTTTATCAATCCCGGTGGGCTTGAACAGGCCACCGTTACCTATCCCGACGGCGTGAAGACAACCGACTGGTTCATTCCTGGTACGGTCCCAACCTTCACCAGGCCAACACCGGTACCTACCCCCACAGATGCCGCAACCCCTGGCCATGGCACGCCGACACCTACTCCTCAGCCAGGAGGTGGCAATCCAATTCCTCCACAGGCGCACCCCTACTGTCCAAGCGTCTTTAGCTTCGTCGACAACCCGCCTGCAAACCAATCCGGCAACGGTTGGTGGTAATGCTCTCTTTGCTTTTTCGATAATTCTCGCTACAATATATGCATAGGATAAATCAGCCATCCTTCGGCAAAGCACGTTACTTTGACCGGCTAGCAAACGTTCAAATTCAAAGAAAGAGATAGCTGTAACCGCAGCATTGACATCAAACTGCCGTTGCAGATCTTCCCTGACTGGCTCTCTACAGCCAACAAAAAAAGTCAGGTAACTGCTCTTTATTAGAGGGTGCCCATATAAATATCTACATAACTGTATCTCAGGGAATCTATTGTTCTTTTAGCTTGAGACGCGCCAGTAACGTAGCTCCGTAACGCTTATATACTGTATGATCCGGCACATAGCCACTCTGTTTCTCTAAACTTTCTCCAGGGTTGTGGGGGACACAAAAAAGAGAGAGAATTTGTATGAAGAATGATACTCATTCAACTGTACCAGCGAAACTTCCAGCGCACAGCCGTGCTGCAGCAGCTCAAAAACTCGACGAGCGTCCATTGAATAATATTCGAGGCGCCTATTACCCTGTTCCCCATCATAATCCCAATCCCAGGGGATGGCGCACGCGGCGCCACATTAAGCGCAGAAACCTGCATCGCACCAACCTGCAATATTTAGCCATCGACCGCATAGGAACGCAGTGGACCATGCTGCCCATGGCAATTGGCGCATTGATTATCTTTGTCGTCGCAGCCAGCCTCCTGGTCGGACTGACAGCAGCGGTTGAGGCAACCCATACCCGTTACCAGCAGCAAGTCACCACGCTAGCCGACATTCTGCCAAAAGACAGCCTGAAGATGTACGACGCACACGGGACCATGCTCTACCAGATGGTCGACCAGGGCCTTCAGACAACGGTCCCTCTTGAAAAGATCTCCCCTAACCTCGTTCACGCCGAGATTGCTATCGAAGATCAAACGTTCTGGAACAACTCGGGCTATGATATCACGGGCATTGTACGCGCGTCCCTGGCGGACCTGTCTCATGGTCATATTGTTTCTGGCGGAAGCACCATCACGCAACAATTAATCAAAAACGCCATCGTCGGCAACCAGGACACGGCGATACGCAAACTCCAGGAGATCATCCTGGCTCCAGATATAACAAGACAATTTACCAAGCAGCAGGTACTCTCAATGTACCTGAACACCATCTATTATGGTGAACAGGCCTATGGAGCCGAAGCAGCAGCATTTACCTACTTTAACTTAAAGGATACCCCAACGGCTACCGCCGCCTCGCAGCTCGACATTGCCCAGGCGGCAACACTTGCCGGTATCCCCAGCAATCCCAGCCTGCGTGACCCATTTTTGCATCCTCATGCCTCCTTTCAACGCACAAAGGATGTCCTTCTGCAAATGCGCTTGCAGGGATACATCACTCCTTTCCAGGAAGAGTCCGCCCTCGTTGAAATACAACAACGCAATTTCCTGCATCATGGAGTTATTCATAACAACAGCCTGGCAAAGCACTTCATCACTTACGCGCTGAATGAGCTGGCAACCGACCTCCATGTAAAAACCGTTGATCTCTCGCGTTCAGGTCTGATGGTCTCAACGACGCTGGATCTGCCACTACAGAATCAGATATTGAAGATCGCCCAGAAACACATTGCCGAGCTGGCCCGCGCGCATAATATGTCCGATGCAGCCGCCGTTCTGATCGACTTCCACAATGGCGATATCCGCACCCTGCTTGGCAACATCGACCCCAACAATCCGCGCTACGGTGCCTTTGACGTGGCCTCGCAGGGCTACCGCCAACCGGGATCATCGTTTAAGCCCTTCATCTACGCTACAGCCTTCGCTAAAGGCATCAGTCCCGGAATGCCGGTATACGATACACCCCTGACAGTACAAATGTGCTGCGGGCTGCCGTCCTACTCGCCGAGTAACTACGATCTACGCTTTCATGGTCTGATCTCTTACCGCTACGCCCTGCAAAACTCGTTTAACGTGCCGGCAGTCAAGCTGCTCATGCAAACAGGCGTCGATGAGTCCTTGCACACTGCGCAAGCGATGGGCATTAGCAGCTACACGGGCACGCCCAATTACACGATGGTGCTCGGCACCCTCGGCATTCACCTGCTCGATCAGACCTCCGCCTTCGGCGTCTTTGCCAATGGTGGCGTACGAGTTCCGGCACATGCCATCGATACCGTTACTGATACACAGGGACACGTAATCTACCATTTTGCGCCGGTGGGCAAACGCGTCATCAGTAAGCAAGTCGCGTACATGATGACCAATGTGCTCAGCGACAACAAATCGCGCCTCTACGAGTTCTTTGACTGCAACGTCCTGCAGCTCTACTCGAACAGCCGCGAGCAGTGTTATGCGGGCAATCGCGGTATCGTCCGTCCCGCTGCCGCCAAGACCGGCACGTCCAGCGATTTCAAAGATAACTGGACGGTGGGCTATACCACCGATTACGTCATGGGTGTCTGGGCTGGCAACAACGACAATTCACCCATGATTAACGTGACGGGCGTCGATGGAGCTGCGCCTATCTGGCACGATAGTATGCTCCTGGCCGAACAAGGCAAGCCAATCACCGATTTCTCCAATCCTGGAGGCTTAGCGCAAAAAACAGTGTATTACCCGCAAGGCATCACAACAACCGACTGGTACTTAAAATGAGTCGCCCTCGTCCTGGTCCCATGAGTGCCTTCCCCAGAGGGGCGAACTTCAGCCCCTCCTCAAGGGCGACCGCAAGGGATCGCCCCTACGGGTACGAAGCCGTGGGGAGTCGTCACTTCACCTGGACGTCTACCCGCTCGAGTAATCGCTGACTGATCTCAGCGCGATGTTTGACAGGCATGCGGCCTGGGATACTGTGCGAGTCAGAGCCTGTGCTGAGCAGTAAATGATGCTTGTGCACATATTCCAGGTAGGCTTTGACGATTTCGGGACTGTGGTAGGGATGGTAGACCTCAATGCCGTCAATTGGTATCTCGGCGCGGAGCTGATCCAGCAGGTCCACGCCATAGAAGGTGAAGTTCTGCTCACGACGGCCGGGGTGAGCAATCAAACAAACCGCCCCACTGCGGTGCGCCGCCTCCACCGTCTGCGCCATATCAGCCATGATTGTGCGGAAACCAGCCTCGCGTATCATCCTCAGCGAGGTCTGCCAATCTGCCACGTATCCATGTTCACGCAACAGGCGGCCATTGTCCGCAGGTCTACGTAACTTGCCGCCATTTTCGGCAAGCACTTCCTCTTCGCGGGGAAATGAGAAGCCACGGCGCAACAGCTCGTCATGTACCGCGTAGGTATTTTCCAGCTGCAAACGCACGACAGACTCGGTGATATCGCGTAAAAAATTGTCTTCTGGATCAAAGCCATAACAGAGCATATGGCCCATTTTGCCGTTCCAATCGGTACTCATCTCCACCCCGGCAAGAACAGGCAAGTTCTTTTCGGCGGCAAGTTCCTGGATACCGGCAATTGTATCAACACGATCATGATCGGTCACAGAGACAAGGTCAAAGCCTTCATTGGCAAGATAATCTATGAGCTGTTGAGCTGGCCAGCGGCCATCGCTGAAGTTGGTGTGCATATGTAAATCGATAGACGCATCAGGGGAAAGGGTAACTGGAATATTCAAGCGCGACAAGTTTGGCTCCTTTACGAGGAAAGAACGAACATACGTAATGTACACTCATCATACCACATGAGACAGGAAGCTTCGTCCTGGCACTCTCGAGCAAGCTCTCACTGCTGCTTCTGCTGTGGCATCTCTGGATACGTGATAGTCAGTGGCTCTTCATACTCGGCTTTTGGTGGCGTGTAAAGCGGCTGCTCCTGTTGCCTGTACGCGGCCGGCTGTTGTTGCCCTTCTGCCTGATATGGCTGTTGTGCGTGGTACCCTTGCTGGTAGTTATGATACGAGGGTCGTGGAGGAGCTTGCTGTGGCTGCTGTGGTCCACTTTGTTTCACAAAGTTGGCAATTACCTGGTAATAATAGGTGAAGGCAGTAACCGGGTTCCTTTGCGTACACACCATAAAGAAGTATATCAACGCGCCGACTATGTGGGTAAAGAAGATGAGCAGCAGCCAAAATATTTTACTACCGCCTCTGATCCTTGTATTTGTGAAGCAGTCGACGAGCATCCATATCCAAAAAATGGTTATAGCGGCAGGTATAATATCTACTCCTAGAAATGGCATGAGTTTTTCTCCTGAATAAGGGCCTTTTTATTCATTACCTGATCATAATTGTACCATTTATCATCACTTTTAAAGACGTATTCTGTATGTTGTTATCAAATGTAGGGGCGCAATTCACCACCTGAAGCAATAGCCGACGCCGCGTACGGTCTGGATCAGGCGTGGATTGGCCGGGTCCTCTTCCAACTTTTCACGCAGCCAGCGCACATGCACATCAACCGTGCGCGTATCTCCTGCGTAATCATAGCCCCACACGTTATGGAGCAATTGGTCGCGCGTCAAAACCGTCCCCCGGTTACGCATGAGATAGGTCAACAATTCGAACTGTTTGGGCTGTAGCTCCAACTCCTGTCCCCGGCAGTTGACACGGCGACCAGCCAGGTCGATACGCAGGGGGCCTGCCACCAGTTCGCGATTGGCTCGCGGGACTTCATTGGTCGTCTCCTGTTCGGATTTTTCAGCTTCGTGAGGAGGATAATCTTTACGGCGCAGCAAGGCACGAACGCGCGCCAGCAATTCACGCCGGCCGAAGGGTTTCGTCACGTAATCATCGGCCCCAACCTCCAGGCCGACGACTTTATCAATTTCATCGCTTTTTGCAGTGAGCATCATAATTGGCGTGGTAGCGGTGCTACTCTCACGACGCAAGAGGCGGCAGACTTCTAACCCATCCATCTCCGGCAGCATAATATCCAGGATGATCAGGTCTGGCACCTCGCGACTTGCCGCTTGCAGGGCACTTGTCCCATCCGCCGCGGTAAAAACCTGGTATCCTGCCTGCTCCAGGTTGTAGGCAATCGTCTCTACTAAAACTGGCTCATCGTCAACAACTAATATTTTTCGCACCACAGCTAACTTCCCTCCCGTAGTACCTGTTTCTATTAACCAAAGCGGCCACTGACGTAATCCTCGGTCTCTTTCCTCTTTGAATGCTCAAAGATTTCAACAGTTGGACCGTACTCAATAAGCCGGCCCTTGTATTCCTCACGCGAAAGGAAGAAACCAGTATATTGCGAAACACGTGCCGCTTGTTGCATGTTATGTGTCACGATGACAATCGTATAATTTGCACTGAGCTCTGTGATCAATTCCTCGATCTTCAACGTTGCAATAGGATCGAGCGCCGACGCGGGCTCATCCATCAGCAACACATCTGGCTTAACGGCCAGGGCGCGCGCGATACACAGTCGCTGTTGCTGACCACCCGAGAGGCCCAGGGCCGAAGTGTTCAGGCGGTCCTTGACCTCATCCCAAAGCGCAGCATCGACCAGGCTCTGCTCGACTATTTCATGGAGCTGCTTGCCGGATGTATGCTGGATGCGCAGGCCATAGGCAATGTTGTCGAAGATTGACTTGGGAAATGGATTAGGGCGCTGAAAGACCATCCCGATACGCTGGCGCAGCAGCACTACATCTGTGCTTTTGCTGTAGATATTTTCTCCTTCGAAGATGGCCTCACCCTCGGTTCGGGTATTGGGTATCAGGTCATTCATGCGGTTGAGCGTGCGCAAGAAGGTCGACTTGCCGCAGCCCGAAGGTCCAATCAGCGCTGTAACTTGATGTTCGCGTATCGGCAGCGAGACATCGGTGAGTGCCTGTTTGGAACCGTAGAAAAAATTCAGGTGCTGGATATCTATCTTCGTCTGTGCATCTGGCTTGAGATTTTTACGCGGATCTGCGCCACCTACCTGTTCCGCGGGTGAAGCAGATTGCGCTTGCTGGACAGGTTCGTTCATTCTTTCACCTGATGGTGGGTTGGCATCACCCACCTGGGCTCCTGTAAGCGGTGCCCCTGATCCCTGGTGTTTCTGTGGCCTATTGATGCCGGTCTCCATTGGACCTCCTCTCCTATGTAAACCTGTCTATCTGTACATGCTGCGCACATGATGTTTTTCAGTCTCCTCTATGCGAGTGGATACTCTTTGTGTAAGGGAATGGATGCATCAACGATGAGGCGATCCGCCAGCACGACTAAACGAATATAGCGGCCTGCAAGAGCCTTGCTGATAAAGTATGGGCGACCTTCATAGGAGATATGCCCACTTCGCGCAACTTTACGAGAAAATATATTCGCACCTTCGGGAAAGAAAGGACTTCCGTCCCCGTGCGTACTTTGCGAATCATGTTTATCTGCTGAAACATTCATAGTAGTTCTACCTCGATTCTAGCAGGTTATGCTATAGGTGCGCAAGACAGTGCGCTTTGCGTGCAATACAGTACGAAGACCGGGTGCACATACTCAGATATCCTGACGATTGATCGACTAAGCAGCAGTTAATCGTCGCTCAATGAGACGACCAATACTACGAGCACTAATGTTAATAATCAACAAGATCAAGATAAGCACGGCTGCAATGCCAGCCGCAAGGATCGACTCCTGGCTGAATGACAAGCTTGAACTACCCGCACCCGGTCCTTTGAGAAAGTACAGGCGCGTGGTAAGGGTATCGCTGGCAATCAGCGGGTTCAGCGTAAAGACATTGGCCGGGTTGAACAAACCCATCGTAAAGAGCAGCGCAGCCGCCTCGCCGGTGATCTTACCGGCAGTAAGAATAAGGCCGGTGACAAGGCCAGGTAGTGCGGAGGGCAGGACGACGGTGCGAATTGCATGCCACTTGCTGGCACCCAGCGCCAGGCTTCCTTCACGAAGGTCGCCAGGCACCGATTCCAGGGCTGCTTCAAAGAGACGCAAAGCCTGCGGGAAGTTCAAACAAAGCAAGGTGAGCGCACCGGCAAGGCGGCTAATACCAAAGCCACCGTAAACGGCAAAGGCTGCAAAGCCGAAGAGGCCAAGCACGATTGAAGGAACACCTGCCAGTGTCTCTGCCGCGAAGTGAATAATCGTCACCAATGGGCCCTGGTGGGCATATTCGAACAGATAAATGGCCGCTCCCAGTGAGATAGGGAACAGAATCACTTCAGTCAGAATAAGAATGTAGAACGTATTGAACAGTTCTGCCGCAATACCCGTGGCGCCGGTGCCGTAAAAGCCCAGGCTGAGTAAAGCAGGGGCACCCTGTATAAGTAGATACACAATGATCGCGATAAAGAGCACCGTGACGATGACGGTAATCGCCCAGAGAACACCGATGGCGATCGTGTTGTTTGTATGTAACCGCCGCACCACCTGTGCCTGTTGCTGCGCGCGCTCGATGCCCGCTTGCGAGGAAGCTGGCTGGGTCATCTGCTGCATACTCATTGATACGCACTCCTACTAATCATATAGCGACTGATGCAGATAAAGATGAACGAGATAACCAGCAGGACACCAGCAAGGGTCCAGTAGGCATCGCGGGCAGCGCCTAATGTCTCGCCAAAGTCTTGCGCGATTTGCTGGGTAATGTTCACGTTGGGTCCAAAAAAGGCCTGCAGACTGAAGATCTTATCGGGCACCTGTGAACCACCAAGCACAAGGGCGACTGCTAGCGTTTCACCAATAGCGCGTGCCATACCCAGCACAACAGCAGTTCCTAAGCCAGCCATAGCTGCAGGAATGACCGCGTTTTTCATCATCTGCCAGCGCGTTGATCCCAGGGCCAGGCTTGCTTCACGAATGCTGCCTGGCACCGCCCGCAGTGCATCTATAGAGATACTGATGATCGTAGGCATGATCATCACGACCAGTACAAGCGTCGCTGCCGCCCAACCAAAGCCGCCAACAGCCGAGTTACCAGTAATAGGGGCTGCTACCACTCGCAGAAATGGCACCAGCACAACCAGACCCAAAAAGCCAATCACGACGGATGGCATACCTGTAAAGATTTCTATCAGCGGCTGCAAGAGGTTTGTGAGCCACTTTGGAGCGGCCTCAGTAAAAAGCAGTGCCAGCCCGATAGAAAGCGGAGAAGCGATGATTACCGACAACACCGTGGTGATGATTGATCCCAGGATGAGCCCACCGGCTCCATAGCTGGGGGTACCGTTCCCACTAGGATCAGCTGTACCCGTGGGGTCCCAGAATGTACCAAAGAAGAAACCCTTAACAGTGGCCCCCTCGAAAAAGATACGAAATGCGCTTGAGCCTATAATGATGAAAACACCCAGCATAATTAAAACCAGTAGTATAGCGCAAACTAAAAACACGACGCGAGCCACTTGATCAGATACGTGCGCCACTCGCATTGCTTGCTCCTCCTTCCTGATACCACAAATATTGCTAGTAAACGCCTGTGTACTGCTCCCCATGTGTTGTTTTACACTGAATGGGCGCAGTACACTGCGTCAATTTAGCAAGCCACTTGCCATCCGCTCTTAGCTCGTGGGTTGGTGAGCTTGTATCGCA
>VBHS01000298.1 GCA_005881295.1 Chloroflexota bacterium | reverse complement strand
GAAACGACGAAGGACGAAGCGATAGAATCTTATAAAACCGCTATTCATCTTACGCCTGGCATCGTACAGTTCGATAGCGTGTTGAACAACCTCTACCTACTGCAAAAAGCGCAGGAGCGCATTCAGCGGCTGGATACCGTCATTTCCATGTTGGAGGCGGCGAAATCAAAGTGAAGCAGGCAAACGGCAATGTCTATGCTTTTAAAATTGGCTGTGTAATGGCTTACATGGCTGGCATCTATCAGGCCCATTGGCTGTAGCAGTCCCTCTCCTTGTATGATAGAATCTAGTATAAACGTTGTGTATCTCTGCAATCAGACGATTAACCAATCGACCAATCAACCAATCATATCAGGAGAAATACAGTCATGCAGAAGCAGACAGGAACCATACAAGTTAAACGAACATTTCCGGAAATGCTCAAAGGCGGAGTCATTTGCGATGTTGTGAACGCGGAACAGGCGCGCATCGCGGAAGAGGCCGGGGCATGTGCAGTTATGGCTCTCGAGCGCGTGCCGGCCGATATTCGCGCTCATGGTGGCGTTGCTCGTATGAGCGACCCCGAGCTTATTATTCAGATCAAAGAGGCGGTCACCATTCCTGTCATGGCCAAGTGCCGCATAGGACATTTTGTCGAAGCCGAAATCCTCCAGGCTATTGGCGTGGATTGCATCGACGAGTCGGAGGTTTTGACACCGGCCGACGAACATTTCCATGTCAATAAACACCTCTTCTCCGTCCCGTTCGTGTGCGGAGCGCGTAACCTCGGCGAGGCGCTGCGCCGTATCGGCGAAGGGGCAGCCATGATTCGTACCAAGGGTGAAGCTGGCTCGGGTAATGTCGTTGAGGCTGTCCGCCATATGCGAGCCATTATGGATGGCATCCGCCGACTGCAAATGCTGCCGGAGGAAGAGTGGATGACGGAGGCTAAGGAACTCGGCGCGCCCTACGAACTGGTAAGCGAAGTCGCTCGCGCGGGAAAACTTCCCGTGGTCAATTTCTCAGCCGGTGGCATAGCTACTCCAGCTGACGCCGCCCTGATGATGCGTTTAGGCGCGGAAGGTATCTTCGTTGGCTCCGGCATCTTCAAGTCAGGCGATCCAATGAAGCGGGCCAAAGCCATTGTGCGGGCAACCACTCACTTTGAAGATTCTGCCATTATCGCGGAGGTGTCGAGGAGCATTGGCGAGCCTATGGTGGGCATCAATATCGAGACCCTTCCCGAGGAACAATTAATGGCCCGCCGCGGCTGGTAATACATGGACACTATGGACATTCAAAAGAAATACAACTCAAAGCTACGTATAGGCGTATTAGCATTACAGGGCGATTTTGAAGCTCATTTGAGAGCGCTGCAAAAAGCCGCTGATCAACTGGGTATTGAAGTCGAAGCAAAAGCGATCAAATTGCCCGCGCAAATAGACGATTTAGATGGTATAATAATACCTGGTGGTGAGAGTACCACCATTGGCAAACTGATGATGTTGTATGGCTTACAGGAGCCATTACAACAAAAGATTCGCGAAGGCCTCCCCATATGGGGGACATGTGCAGGATTGATATTATTAGCAAAAGAGACGGATAACGCGATGGAAGGCCAACCATTATTGGCCTCGATGAACATTCGCGTCCGTCGCAACGCATTTGGCAGTCAGCGGGAAAGTTTTGAGACTGATCTGTCTGTGCCAGTACTAGGAGAAGCGCCATTCCACGCGTTCTTCATCCGTGGTCCTGTTGTTGAAGCAGTAGGACCAGGTGTGGAGACACTGGCAACGCTCGACGATGGAACCATCGTTGCAGTCCGTGAAGGAACTTTACTTGGCACCGCATTTCATCCGGAGGTTTCAGGAGATCCACGTTTTCATCACTACTTTCTCCGCATAGTACAGAGCGTCAAAGGGTAGAATCCATACGGAAGCCCCGAGACGCGGGAGCAATGGATGATACGGCCGGTACTGTACGTTGATTTGCCGGGAATCATCTACTCAATTGATCGCCGTGCTCGCAGTAAACAGCACGAGTTCGCAAACTTTGTGTGCTGGCTGGAGCCGGAGGAGAAGCGTCTCCCTTTGCCACGTTTCCTGAGGAACATTTTTCCACTCAATCCCGCCTCTCGCACCTGGATTTGCGAAGATCATTGGCGCATCCTTGGATTTGCCCAGGTACAGGAAAGACCTTCCCATACTATGTGGGATGTCTCCTACCTGGCCTCTATGGTGCAGCGCAATCTCTCCGGCGATGAAGTCCTGATGGCACTCATTGAGTATATGTTAGAAATGGCTCCAGGACATGGCATCCTTCGTGTTTTTGCTAAGGTTGAGGACGAGATTCCAGAACAGGAACTGTTCCAACGAGCAGGCTTTCAACGCTATGCCCGCGAACTGACCTATGTCTACGATCCCAATGTAGGGGCGCAATTTATTGCGCCCTCAAACATCGATCCCAATATAGGGTCCCAATTTATTGCGCCCTCAAACATCGATACCAATGTAGGGGCGCAATTTATTGCGCCCTCAAACATCGATACAACACAAAATCCCAACCTTTCCTCACTACGGCGTTGGAATCGCCACCATGTGTGGGGTCTCCATCAACTCTATCGATCTGTTACCCCACAACGGGTACAGATGGCGGAAATGCTGGAGAACAGCGAAGAATTTGCTAAGCTAACCGTCGGGTCACTCCGTCCGTTACCATCGCCCCTCTCCAGGGGGCGTGAGAACTACGTTTGTGACGTAGGCGTTCGTTTAGGAGCATGGCTGCAGCTTTGTCCAAGTCACGGGTCAGGACCGCACCAGCTCTCTCTTGTTGTCCATCCTGAACATGCTGAACTTGCCGAACCGCTTTTGCAGTTCGGCATCAAAAAGCTACAGGAAAAAAGTGTACGAAGCATCTATTGTCAGGTGCATGAGTACGAGTCAATTGTAATCGCCGCTCTGCGCAACAGTGGATTTGAGCATACCACAACCAGGGCAATGCTCGTGCGTCACATAGCTCTCTTAGCTACGCGTCAACGCACAGTCCCCGCACTGGAGCAACGAGTGGTCTATGGCGTGAAGGGCCTGGGGACGGTCAATTCCCGCCAACAATGAGGTGATAAAACTGCCTATGCAACATGCGATCACTGACGATCTTGAGGCTCTGCTAGCGGCGCTCCCGCCTGGCATCCACGACGCGGTCAATCGGCTCGAGAACCGAAGCGAACTGCTGGAGATCGTAATGGACCTTGGACGATTCGCCGAGGGCCGGTTCCCAGAAGGGGAGGTGATCCTAAGTACACAGCCAATTACCAGCGGGGACCTCGAATACGTGGTCGAACGCATCGGTGAATTTGGCGACGATAACCGTGCTGGTATTGAGCGTACGCTCCATCGTATTAGCGCCCTACGTAATCGCAAAGGAAAAGTTGTCGGCTTGACCTGCCGTATTGGTCGAGCGGTACTCGGCAGTATTGCCCTGATCCGTGATATTGTCGAACAGGGTCAATCCATCTTGATTCTCGGTCGCCCAGGTGTGGGTAAAACCACTCTGCTACGTGAAATAGCTCGCGTCCTCGCGGACGAAGCCAATAAACGCGTGGTTGTCGTCGATACCTCGAATGAAATCGCGGGTGATGGGGATATTCCCCATCACGGCATTGGCCGTGCTCGCCGCATGCAGGTGGCACGCACAGCGGAACAACACGCGGTAATGATCGAAGCAGTCGAAAACCACATGCCCCAGGTAATCATCATAGATGAGATTGGCACAGAGCTGGAAGCCGCCGCGGCGCGTACTATCGCTGAGCGCGGTGTACAGCTTGTGGCAACTGCTCATGGCAACTCGCTTGGTAACTTGCTCGTCAACCCCACGCTCTCCGATCTCGTGGGGGGCATTCAAACCGTGACCCTCGGAGACGAGGAGGCACGGCGGCGCCACACTCAGAAGAGCATCCTGGAGCGTAAAGCTCCACCTACCTTCGATGTGGTGGTTGAGCAACAGAGTTGGGAGGAACTGATCGTGCATCGCGATGTCGCGGACACCGTTGATAGTATGCTACGCGGTCATGCTATCACGGCCGAGGAACGCACTCGCGATGAAGAGACAGGCCAAGTCTCGGTTCGTCGCATCTCTACTGGCGGTATGGAGGTACCTACCTGGGGTGTTGGCAGCTTTGGCGGCCCCGTCGATCCACGCCAGGGAGGGCCAGGGGGAAACTTTGACCGTTCCGGTCGCGGCAGCGGAGAATGGGGTCAGTTTCGCCAGGTGGGACCGGGCCAGCAAGGGTTCCGTAATGGCGGCGGCAACGAACGCTTCCGCAGTCGCACTCAGAGCCAGCCCCAAACGCAAGTTCGCGCCCTGGCGCCGACAGGGACGGCGCCTGCGGACGTGGAACACCAGCGTTCCGCAGCCTTGCTGACCGCTGAACGCGATCCACTTCCGGAGGGTGTCTACAAGCCCGCTGAGATGGAAGAGCCTGTGCCGATCATGAAGACACTGCGCATCTATCCGTTCGGCGTGAACCGTGACCGCCTGACAGAATCGGCCCGCCAGCTGCGCGTACCTATTATCGTCACGAACAACCAGGGTGATGCCGATGCCGTCATCACACTCAAAAATTACTATCGCCGCCAACCTGAGAGGTTGCAGCAAGCGGAACAGGACCGCAAGTTGATTATCATCCTGAAAAACAATACAGTTGCCCAGATGCAGCACGCGCTTGCGCACATCTTCGACATCCCCACGGCGGATGCGCCGTCCGATGACGACGACGAGGCAGAGAGCGATAGCAAAGGGAGTGATGACTCAACAACACGTGCTCTGTTAGAGACCGAGGATGCCATTCACCAGGTTTTGAATAAAGGCCTGACGACGGCTGAACTGGCGCCCGCCAATGCCTACATTCGAAGATTGCAGCACCAGATGGCGACGCGTTATAACCTGATCTCCCGCAGCAGGGGAAAAGAGCCCTACCGCAGGGTAAAGATCTTCCGGTCTAGAGATTAGGAGAAAGAGGAAGGAAGCTGCATCAGCTTTCTTCCTCTTTCTCCTACTTTAATCGCTTGACAGCAAGTCTTTAATACTTCACAATGTAAGAAGATTGCAAGTCTAGCAATAATTTAAGAATAAGTTGACCAATGTAGATGAAAGTTCGTGAAGTTATTAAGCTGATAGAGGCCGACGGTTGGTATCAGATCAAAATGGAAGGTGATCACAGGCAATATAAACATCCTACCAAGAAAGGCCGCGTTACTATAGCCGGACACCTTAGAAATGAAGTTCCTCCTGGGACCTTATCAAGTATCTACAAGCAAGCACAGATAGAGAGGAGAAAATAAGATGCATCGTTTTCTCGTTATCATTGAAAAAGGCAATCAAAGTTACGGCGCCTATTCTCCTGATTTACCCGGATGCGTTGCGGTAGGGGATACTATAGAAGAGGTTGAGAAAAACATGCGTGAAGCAATCGCTATGCATATTCAGGGAATGATAGAGGATCAGGAGCCAATTCCTATACCCCGAACTACTGCTGAATATATAGAAATTGCTGTTCCTGATTCGGCTGCTTAATTTCTCCACGAAGAAGAATATCATAACTTTTCTGACTTGTGGTCAATCCTATCTTCCTCTTCGAGGCCAGGATGGACGCGATAAACCTCTCCTGGTCGGTTTCGCACCTTGTGCTGGTTCTGGTACTGGCTCCCTGGCATGTGTCATCTCCCATGTGGTGATAAAGAAGAGAGTCCATCCCCAGGCGAGCACTGGCAAACCAATCGTCACCAGGCCCTGGGCTGGCCAGGGGGGCTGTAAGAGCAAGAAATAACAGCTTAGTAGCGCGCCTGCTGTAAGCAACATAGCCAGCAAAATGGTGCGACCACCGACCGAACACAGCGAAAGGGCCAATGGCACGAGCGCATACCAGGGCCAGTACGTGGGCATCAAGGCCAGCAGCGCAAGCGATACCCAGCTACTGAAGAGCACTACCAGTTCGACGGTATCGGCCAGCCAACAGCCGAAGAGTAACAATGAGCCTGCTATTACCGCAGCGATAATCGTCCAGTGGTGAGGAATGACCAGCCAGGCAAACAGTGGCGGCAACGTTACCGGCAGCTTGATGAGCGCAGCGTCGAGCGAATTGATGGCGTTGTCCTGCAGAAAAACATGCTGCATAGAGGTTAACAAGCCTGCCAGTCCCCAGCCCGACCAGTAGGGCGCGTAGGCCAGTATTAGAACCAGTACAGATACACCAGCCACCGACGGCCACCAGAGGGCGCGTCGTCCAGAGGGTAATGTGCGAGCCTCTTTCAGCAACAGGCAGAAGAAAAGTGGCAGTAATAGCAGTACCAACATATTGATGAGCATCGCCAGGAGCATCAAAACCCAGCCAAGAATAGGCGATCCGCGCTGAAAGAAGAGGATCGCCAGTAAGATGAAGAGGACAACCACGACATCCAGGTGCATGCTATTGATGCTCAGCAGCAGTACCAGCGGATTCCAACCATAGAGTATTGTGCCTGAAATGCGCATCTCTGGCTTTAGCTTTGCTACAATAATCCAGATGAGTATTGTGTTGATAAGATGCGCCGCCAGGCCCAGACCACGAAAGAGCAGGAGAATATTCGCGATACTATCGCGCGCCAGCAGCACCATAGGAATGCACAGGTCCAGCCAGACGGGACCAGGCGCCACCACACTTTGCACTCCTCCAGAAATACCCCTCTGCAATGGCTCGTGCGGGAAAGCAGTCAAAGAGACGACGTACGGGTTCACGTGATAGACGGTAACCAGGTGTCCATATATGCCATAGAGGAACATATCCTGCGACAGGATAGGGGGAGCAAAAAAACAGGTCAAAGCAAAGATAGCTGTCAGAACGAGAATGGTGCTGAAGAGGACGCTGTGAGCGGTGCGCGAAAGCCGTTCCCGTAAAACGCGGCTTCCGATACGACCGGCGACAAGGGTGATTACGAACGCCAATGCCCACAGCAATAAGAGCAAGTTTACGTTGCCGCCCGCGCCTGCATTCGATAGGGCAAACGCGGGAATATGCGCCACAAATTGCACCAGGGCGGGCATAGTCGTTGTCCAGTAGAGGTGTGGTAGCCACGGTAAAAGGCCAAGCAGCGCCTGCTTAGCCGCATCCTCCCTGCTGGTAGCTCCCGCGAGTAGGGGATAGGTGGCGAGTAGGAGCGCCTCCAGCAATAACCCCAGGCCAATGAATGCTAATAGAGCCCGTCGTCCATAGTTGGGACGCCTGTGCGAGGACGTGGGCGGCTCGATCGGATACTGCTGTGAAAGTACAGGAGCGGGCGCAGCCGGTAAGGTAGCTCCAGGCAGTGCAGGCTGCGTCTTCCTGGAGCGCGGTGGGTAGAAGTTTCGATCTTTCCTGCCTGGACGCTGCTGCATATTTCTCACCAACCAGGGGGGCAAGGGCCGCCTCCCTTGTCGAGATATCCCCCGATACATTTCTTCTGCTACATTGACTGTTCTTTCATAGTATCAGGCATAGAGCAATTGCTGTCAATGAGCTTTTAAGCTTTTACTGCTGTTACAAAAAACGTAATACATTTTCCGCTTTTCCACTTCTGCGCGGTATAAAAAGAATAAGAAGCTGAATTTAGTAAACCTTAGCTCTATTGTCAGACATGGCGAAGGATGCTATAATAGCGTGGTGTTTGAAGCAACCCGCTACCATCGTGGGACAATACACGCTGAGGCCGCATAGTTTTAGCGGCAACTGTTATATCCCGCACCGGCATGTAGCCGGTGTTCCACCTGCCCCGGCAGTCGCTGAGGAAAGCGAGGAAGGCATTACCGGTAAAGAAAGGTAAGCCTGCAACTCACCTTACATCTCAGCAATAAATCTGTCCAGGTGCAAACCCAAAGGAAGGAGGTGGCTTCGTGAGACGAGATTACGAACTTGGATTCATTCTCAACCCCGAAGTCAACGAAGAGCAGACACGAGCAATTTTAGAACGTGTCGAACAGGTCGTTGCTAATCATGACGGCCAGATTGTCAGGATTAACCAATGGGGGCGGCGTCGCCTTGGATACCCCATTGAACATCACCGCGACGGCTTTTATGTATTCATAGACATGATTCTGACCCCTGAGACGGTAATCGAACTTGATCGTACACTCAAGGTTTCGGAAGAGGTTCTGCGGCACTTAATTAAAAGGCGCGATCCGAAAACTGTTCAGAAGGAACGCGAGGCACGTGCAGCCGCAGCAGCCTCGGCAGCCGCTACTGCTACTACTGCACCCGCTGCTCCTGAGGCAGAAGCGGGAGCGGAAGATGAGATGGCAGTACCTACCGGCGATGTCCCCGCCGGGCAAGAGGGAGAAATCCCCTCTGGCTTGTCCGCTGAGGAAATCGAAGATGTCCCACCCGCTATAGAGGATGAGGAAAGCGTCGAAGCCTAGTTAATTGAAATACGTTTGGGTCGGTTCGTTTGATCTCTGCGGTAGAGAAGAGTTGAGGCAGTATTATCATGTCGAAAGGATCTTGAACCATGCTTAACAAAATTATGTTGATTGGCAATCTCGGCAAAGACCCCGAGATGAACTACACGCAGAATGGCACTGCTCTTACAAAGTTCTCACTTGCCGTTAGCCGCTCTTATAAGACAAGTTCCGGCGAAAAGCGCGACGAAACAGAGTGGTTTAATATCGTTGCGTGGGACAAGCTTGCGGAATTGTGCAATCAGTATCTGCATAAAGGTTCAAAAGCTTATATCGAGGGTCGTGTTTCACAGCGCAAGTATACAGATAAAAATGGTATTGAGCGTTACGCCTTCGATGTAGTGGCCAGTGACATGCAAATACTCACGCCAAAATCAGCGCAGAGCGGTAGTTCAGACTTTTTAGCAGGGAATGCAGACGATTCCGACCCTCTTGGAGATTTAGAAGATCACCCCTTCTAAACCTCGATATTGAGGAGAACAATCCGTGCAAAGAAGACCGGAAGGCGCCCCACGCCGCGAACGGCGCGAGGGCGGACGAGGCGAGCGCACATCTCGCCGCAAAATTTGTCAGTTTTGCCACGATCATGTACGCGAAATTGATTACAAAGATGCTAACCGTTTCTTGAAACGCTACATCTCCGATCGTGGCAAAATCGAACCCCGCCGGAAGACAGGGACATGCGCCAAGCATCAACGCCGTTTGAGTGTAGCACTTAAAGAGGCGAGACATATGGCATTGCTCCCCTATACAGCAGAACACATGCGTGGTATGCACTCGTAGAAGTAGCAAGGGAGCAAACATACTTTACAGGTTGAGATGTGTACGTGAACTTTCACAGAAAAGTAGCGTATTCATCTTAACTGTATGTATGTTTTGACTTTGTTGACGCAAGCCAGCGTTTCAAGCGGAGGGATCAGATTTAGGATGAATAGTCAGACAGTACGTCGCCCTGAAAACAAACGACCATCACGTTCCCAAAAACCAAAGAAATATTACAAGCAGACAGCACGCTTCGAGGGCAAACGCGACGGGAAGCCGCTTATTTTTGGCTGGGGAACACATCTTTCACACAACGAGAAAGTACAAATTCAGCGTCGTGCTACCTGGATTACCGCTATCAGCGTCATTGTGCTTATCGTAGCAGTTATCATCGGCTTCTGGGTTAACATCAACATCATCATTCCAAGTCAACCTATTACCAGCGTCAACGGTCATCCAGTTCCGCAATCGCTTTACCGCAAGATGGTTGCCTTCAAGACACAACTTGCCCAAAGTAGCATTAACGGGCCAAACGGAGAGATTGCACAGCGCGACAGCATGAAGAAGCAGCTCGCGGACCTGCAACAACAGCTTCAGACTCTGAGTAAACAGTTTGATACTGTGAAAAAGCAGATAGCAGCGCTCAAACCTGGCCCCAGTCCAGAGCGTACTAAGCTGACCAAGCAGCAAACAGATATACAAACATCGGGGACTAACCTGGCGACAAAATATACTACCATCAGCCAGCAATATACAAATCTTACGAAAACCGTCATTCCACAAGATCAAACGAACATCAACCAGTCACAGGTTGGCAATGACAGCGTCACCTGGCTACAGAATGACGAACTTATCCGTGAGTGGCTTGCCAGCCAAAACAGCCAGGTCCAGGCCAGGGTGAACCCGACTGCTGGGGCGCTCAGCCAGGCTATGGCTGCTTTTAAGGCTAATATTCCAAAGACCAGCAGTTATTCTGCCTTCCTGAGCAAGGATAGGGTCTCTGATGACGATATGCAGGCCATGATGGCCGTCACATTGCGGCGGGATAACATGCAGGCATACCTGGCATCTCAAGTGGTTTCGCCAACATATCAGGTAC
>VBHS01000406.1 GCA_005881295.1 Chloroflexota bacterium | reverse complement strand
GCCAGCAGCGGGCAGCGCCTGTCCCGGCAGCGTCAGAGGGAAAAAGCGCAGCGCGGCCAGGTCGACCAGATTGCGACGGTACGTCACCTGGAGCGAGGGCCAATCACACGAGAGTCGAGGCAAAGCTTCACCCAACTTCTCCAGACTCCTCCTCATCTCAGACCTGGCTTGTGAACCTCCGTGCCCGCCGGTCGCCTCTTTGTGATTTTCGCCGAAGCCGACCAACACAGTGACGACCTCAAGACTGGCCGTCCACTCACCGTGGGGCTCGATGTGCACGGCGAAGCTCAGGCCGTGCTCGTCGATGTCGGCGCTGGCATCGGAGGTGATCGAGGTCTCACGAATGAACTGTTCACGACGATAGCCGAGCACCAGGCGATCGCTCTCGATCCGCTGGTAGAATTCCCCCTTCTTCTTGAGCGCATCCTTGACCTCGAACAGGTCAGCAAAGTCAGCTGCGGCCTCCATGCGCACCTTGAGGTCAACGGGCTTGTCTTTGTGATTGAGGATGGTCACCTCCTCGTGGAAGCCGTTTCCGACGGCTCGTTTGCGAATGATCGACAGGTCGGAATCGACATAGACGGTGCCGGTTCCCGGAACGAGGAAGAACTGTACGTAGAAGTAGTCGAGGTCGTCCGTCGACAGGACGTTTGGACGCTGACCGTCTACGGTGAGCAGCCAGCGTGAGAGAAAACGCGTATCCCACGCAAACAGTCCCAGCGGCTCACTTAGCGAGGCGTCGATGTCTCCGCGCAAGTCACTGACGACGAAATTGTTTCCCTCCAGGACACTAATCGTTGTTTTCCCACCCATTGTTTTCTCCTTTATCCCTGTTCTCCGCTGGCCTGGCTCTCATCGGGAAAGAGCCGCTGGAATATCTGCGCCAGGCCAAGATTGCCTGTGATTTTCATCTTCCCTTGCATGAACAGTGTGGTTGGATTCTGCTTTCCCACCACCATGCGGTCGAAGTCTTCCCGGCTGCACGCAAACACGCAGTCTGCTCCTGCCGTCTCTCTGCTCACCGTCAGCGACCCGTTTTTCACGGTGACGAACCAGCTTCCTGCGTCTCCGATATCCCAACGGATGGTTCCAGAGACATTATGAAGCAGGGGTTCGTAGCCACGTTGGGCAAGTCGCGCGAAGAATGCTTCGGTTGTATCAATCATAGGTCCTCCTATATCTATCGCTAAATCTGATTAAAAGTTATCAAGGGGGCTGCTACCGTCTACCTAATTGACGGTAGTAGGCCCCCTTGATGAGCAACAGCCGCTGTGGGACGGTGTGGTCCCGGACAGGTACTCCCTTTCGAGCCTGCTGACTGCGAAGCAGTAGACGCGCAAGCGTCGTTGCAGGCTCGCATTTCAAGGTACTCCCTTTCGAGTATGCTGCCTCAGAGGATCATGAAGTGCGGCACGAGCACTTTGTCGATGACGTGAACGACGCCGTTATCAGCGCTCACGTCAGCCCGTGTGATGTTCGCACCGTTGACCTTAATGCTTTCCAGCAAGGTGGATGTGACTGTGTCTTTCACGACGTAGCTGTGGGCAGCTGAGCCATCTTCCAACTTCTCACTCGTTAGTTCATCGGAAGCTGACGATCTGATGGCGAGCCGTTGTCCTTCCATCGTTTTCAGGAACATCACGTCGAGTAAGTCGGCGGCCTTGTATATGCCCATCACGACGTGGTACTTTATCACCTTGCTCAGATCGTAGTAGTCGTCGAACAGGTCATCGCGGGATTCGGCCTTCATCTGCGCGAAAGCGGCGTCAGTCGGGGCAAAAACAGTGTAGGCCCCCGGCTCCCTCAGGACTGTCACAAGTTCGGTCATTTCCAGGGCGCGAGAGAACGCAGTAAATGTCCCCTCTGCCTGGATGGTTTTGATAAGATTTGCCATCTGGATACTTTCCTTTCTCTCCCGCACCGGTCAATATGGCTATTGACCGGTGAGGTTCGTGACGAAGCACGCCGGCAGGCTAGTCCGCCGACGTGTCGCTGCTCGATTACTCCGTTTGGTGTGCGTGGAACTTGCTGGCCCATTGGTCGATCTGCTTTCTGGCTTCCGCTTTCGTTACGCCATAGTGTTCCTGGATCTTCTTTCACCTTTTAGTTTTCCTTTCATTTACTTCGCATATACGTGCTACGCTGATCTCCGCTTCAGTCTCCCTTCTTGAAGGGCTAGCGGTTAGGTGCGTAACTTCATGAATAGCATAGGTGAAGAGCGTGAAGGAAAGCGTTGGCAGGGGCATTAAAAATGTACACTCTCTTTTTTATGCTTACGTTGGTTTACTTGATCTCTCTATTGAGGCCAGTGGAGCATCGGCATCCACACCTTGATCTCTTAACGCGCTTACCAGTTGCTCAAAGGCGGCACGATCCAGTTGCTCATGCTCCAGGAGCGCATGAGCCAGCCTGTCGAGCTGATCGTAGTGCTCACTCAACACCGCCTTCGCCATCTGATAGCCCTCGCTGAGCAGGCGCTGTACCTCCAGATCGATCATTGTCGCCATGCTCGACCTGCTCGCTTCTCTGGCCGTAGAGCCCACCGGGGCAGATCGACGTTGAGGCGCAGGCGAATCACCGCCGTTCAGAAGAAACCGCCCGGCTGCATCGGCGATGAGCGTTCGACTGTGCGCGGAAGACGCATCGCCATTATGATAACGTAGGTTCAGCCCACCGGCAGATCCCCCCGCACGGCCTTCGACGAACATCACGCCTACTTGCTCGCTCATCCCCCAGCGTGTGACCATGTTCCTGGCAAGGCCGGTCACCACCTGGAAATCGTTCTCCGCGCCGGTGGTCACGCGCTCATGCCCAAAGGCCAGTTCTTCTGCCGCACGGCCTCCTAAGCCTACGGCCAGGCGAGCCAAGAGCCTTTCCCGGCTGTAGTTGTAGCGATCCTCTTCGGCCACGAACTGCGTCACTCCCAGCGTCTTTCCACGCGGCAGGATGGTCACGCTATTGACGCGGTCAGTCTCCGGAAGGTGGTGGGCTACCAGTGCATGACCCGCCTCGTGAAAGGCGATGACGCGCCGCTCCGTTTCGCTCAGTACGATGGGACGCCGCGCCCCAAGGAGCACCCGCGCCAGGGCTTCCTCGAAGCACGCACTGGTGATGCACTCCAGGTCGTGACGGGCAGCACACAGCGCCGCCTCATTGACGAGATTGGCGAGGTCCGCGCCACTCATCCCGGTGGTCTGCCGTGCCAGCCCCTCCAGGCTCACCTCCTCGTGCAGGGGAGTGTGTCGTGTATGCACCTGGAGGATGGCCTGCCGGCCGGCCCGGTCGGGCAGCGAGACGCTGATATGCCGGTCGAAGCGGCCCGGACGCAGCAGGGCCGGGTCCAGGATATCGGCGCGGTTGGTGGCCGCCAGCACCACAATGGTCTGCCGTGTTGCGAAGCCGTCGAGTTCGACCAGGAGCTGGTTGAGCGTCTGCTCCCGTTCATCACTGCCGCTGAGCCCGGGGGTTCGTTTGCGGCCCACCGCGTCCAGTTCATCCACGAAGATGACGCAGGGAGCGTGCTCCCGCGCCTTAAGAAACAGGTCGCGCACCCGCTTGGCCCCTACCCCGACGTACATTTCGACAAACTCCGAGGCGCTCACACTGAAGAACGACACCCCCGCTTCGCCGGCCACGGCTTTGGCGAGCAGGGTTTTGCCCGTCCCAGGAGGACCCACCAGCAGAGCTCCTCGCGGGATGCGTGCCCCCAGGCGCTCGAAGTGTTCGGGAGCGCGCAGGAACTGCACGAGTTCTTCAACTTCCCGGCGCACTTCGTCGATGCCCGCTACATCGGCGAAGGTGACAGAAGGTGGTTCCAGATCTGGACGAACGGGAGAAGACGTGTCCTTACGTGCAGACCTGTCCCTGGCAGGGGTGCCACCGCCGGCTGCCTCTGGCGTCTGGGGGTCTCGTCGTTCGGGTTCGGCACGCTTCCAGAACCGATGGATGTGCATATCATCGCCAATAGTGCCGGTTTCTCTCTTCATACCTGGTC
>VBHS01000405.1 GCA_005881295.1 Chloroflexota bacterium | reverse complement strand
GGCCAATCCGGTAGCGGCCACCTCCACCGATAACAAATCCGATTTCGACGACCACGATTGGATCGCCGTCGATCACTTCTCTGGCAGCCCGCATTTTGGGCGTGTCTATGTCAACTGGGCCGACTTCTGCAACACCTGCTCCGGCAACGGCCGCGTCAAGCTCTACGTCGCACACTCCGATGACGAGGGGCGCACCTGGTCCCAGGCCGTGCAGGTGAGCGCGGCCAACAACAACACCGCTCAGGGCTTCCGCGAGACCGGCCAGATGGCCGTCTCCTCCAACGGCACCGTTGAAGCCTTCTGGACAGAGAACGCCGACTCGACCAGGCTCCCCAGCCTGCAAGTCGTCGCCACCTCCACCAATGGCGGCCAGACCTTCAACGCGCCGATCACCATCGCCCAGGTGACCGACTACCCGCTGACAGGTACGCCGTTTGACGTGGTGGATCTCTTCAACCGCGTGCCTGGCATGAGCGCGCGCGTGGACTGCTACCCACACCCGGCAGCCGACCCCAGCAGCACCCGTGTCTACGTCGTCTGGTGCGACTTTGGCGGTGAGCAAGGAGTCGTCAAGGGAGCGGTCTCGCTCGATGGCATCAACTGGACCCAGCTTGGCACGATTGCCAGTGTCTCTGGCCGCAACGCCTTCTTCCCGGAGGCCAGCGTGGCCCCCAGTGGCATCATTAGCCTCACCTTTGATGCGCTGACGCAGCCCCCGGCAAACGACCCCTGGCAGACGGGCGTACAGGTCTACGACAACTACTTCGCCGAGTCTCCGGCGGGTGGGCAGGCCTTTAGCGCGCCAATCCGGGTCAGCACCGCCTCGTCGAATCCAGACGGTTCCAGCTACAACAACCTGCAGGAGCAATTCATCGGCGATTACATTGATATCGTGGCGGGTCCCACCAGCGCCTATCTCGTCTGGACAGATGCACGCAATGCCACGCCCTGCCAGGCGGTTGACGACTATCGCAATGCCGTGTACGCTGGCTCCAAGACGACGGTTGCACCCAATCCCGATAGCGCCTGCGCGACCAGCTTTGGCAACACCGACACCTTTGCGGCAATCGTGACCTACATGTCCAAATAAAACACTGCGGGCTTTGTTGACAGCATCAACAAAGCCCGTAGCACCCAAACATTTGCGAATTACGTGAGCAAGTTCTCAATGGTTTGTAACAGGTCATTCAATTCAAATGGTTTATTCAGACAAAACAAGTTACGTTTTTTCACCTCCTGAACAGGAACGTTCGCACTCATCAAGAGCACCGGAACATTTTCTAATTCCTTCTCGACTTGAATCCGATCGTAAAGCTCTATGCCCTTCATGTCAGGAAGATTGTTATCTACAAGTAAAACGTTGGGCTTCACATTCTGGACGATCTTCAATGCCTGCTTGCCATCAGTGGCAAGCATAGCTTGATAAGGAGTCTCTTGTATGAAAGCCTCAACAATTAATTCACCGATGTTCTCATCATCCTCGACCACCAGAATTGTTTTCACAGAGTCGTGGCCTTTTCCTGAGAATGGGTGTAATTTGTTAGACATATGCATCCCTCAAGCAATTCGACTACAACCAGGACGTGCTAAGGATTAACACGCGGAGCAGGTCTAAGCAGTTTCACCTTTCCTCTGTCCTTTTGTACAGCCCACAAACTGTTCTCTTGCTCAATACCAATTACCCTCTCCATAAAGTACAATTATCGTAGACAACATAGCACAACTATCCCTTCTCTACTAACAGAAAGGAACATATAAAATGACAGACTCGACAACCCCTCGTACCGCCCTCATTACCGGCGCGTCTCGTGGCCTTGGCCTCGCCCTTGCCCGTCAACTTGCCCGGCAGGGCTGGAACTTAATCATAGATGCTCGTGGAGCGGAAGCGCTCGAAACTGCTCGCGCCGAACTGGCAGCCTTGACAAACGTCGTCGCCATCCCTGGTGACGTGACCGACGTAAAACATCGCGAGGCGCTACAAGAAGCTGCACGCGCGGCAGGTGGCCTTGATGCCCTGATCAACAACGCCAGTTTCCTTGGCCCTAGCCCCCAGCCGTACCTGCTGGAATACCCGCTCGACGTGCTTGAGCAAGTCTATCGCACCAACGTCATCGCACCGCTGGCCCTGCTCCAGGCACTGCAGCGCCAGTTGAAAGCCGGCGCCCGCGTCATAAACATCACCAGCGACGCGGGCGTTGAACCCTACGAAGGCTGGGGCGGCTACGGATCGAGCAAGGCCGCGCTGGAACAACTCTCGCACATCCTCGCCGCTGAAAATACCACGTGGCGCGTCTACTGGGTCGATCCTGGCGACATGCGTACACAAATGCATCAAGAAGCCTTCCCTGGCGAGGACATCAGCGACCGTCCCCTGCCAGAAGAAAGCGTTCCCGGCCTGCTCGTCCTGATAACAGGATCACATCCCAGCGGCCGCTATTCCGCTCGGAAATTATCATGACAAGGTAAATAATCACTATGCCAACTCTAAAAAAATCAATACCATTTCGGCTCATAAGCTCTACGATACCGGATAATACCGTGTTGGATTTTGATCTCCCACCGGAACTGGAAGCGAGCGAACCGCCAGAAGCGCGTGGGCTCGCCCGCGATGAAGTGCGCCTGATGGTCTCATATCGCTCGCGTAACCGCGTTCGACGAAGCCCTTTTATAGCATCAAAGCAGGTGAGAGATTGCAATTGCCCGGCGGGGCAGAAGCTACACTGCATGTGCCCTACCTCCGTAGTCAGGGGGACGGCCCTCACCGCCTGTGGATCGCCACACTAAATTTGCCGCGCCCCTTGCCCGCATACCTTGAGCAGCATGGTTTCCCCATTCGGTACAGCTATGTCAAAGAAGGCTGGCCGCTCGCATATTATCAGAACGTCTACTCTACCGAGAAGGGCAGCGCCGAGATGCCTTCCGCCGGCCGAGCTTTCACCCCCGAACTGATCACACAACTGGTCGCTCGCGGCGTGCAGGTTGCGCCCCTGCTGCTGCATACTGGTGTCGCCAGTCTTGAAAGCCACGAACCACCCTACGAGGAGTTTTATCGCGTCCCCCTTGAGACTGCCCGCCTGGTGAACGCGGCCCGTGCAAATAGAAAACGCGTCATCGCTGTCGGCACAACGGTTGTGCGTTCCCTGGAGACCGTAACCGACGAGGAGGGCACGGCGCATCCAGGCGAAGGCTGGACAAAGCTGGTAATCACCCCTCAACGAGGGTTGCGCGCCGTGAACGCCATGATCACCGGCCTGCACGAACCATGCGCGACCCACCTCTCCATGCTGGAGACACTCACGGGCCTGGAACATCTCAAGATCACCTATCGCGAAGCGCTGCAAGAGCGCTACCTCTGGCACGAATTCGGGGATGTGCATTTGATTTTGCCGTAAACAGGAGTAAAAACCTCTTTCAAGGTACCCGCTGATGCCTTTCTCCTGGACGAGCGTGTTCACGCAGATGAACAACATCGTCCAGCCCCACAGTAGGTGCCGATTTATCGTGCACCCGATTTATCGTGCACCCGATTTATCGTGCACATCGCCGATTTATCGGCCCTCCCTGGATGTTCCGGTACTCGGATTATTTTGTGAAAACTCATCAACAGCACCTTAACATCATCATAGTGGCACTCCTTGAAGCTACAAGATATAATAGGTTCAACAATACACCCCCTGATTCGGGTAGCGGTAGGAGTAAGTTACATGGCTGATAAACGGCGTTTCCTCGTTCGATTCTGGGGCGTCAGGGGAAGTTACCCTACCCCTGGTCTCGCTACAGTACGCCATGGAGGCAATACCTCCTGCATCGAAGTGCAAGTCGGTCCCCATACCCTCATCCTCGATGCGGGCAGCGGGCTTATCCGCCTCGGAGATGATCTCATGCGGCGTACCAGAGGCAAACCACTCCATTTGTCGCTGTTGATTACCCATGCCCATGGCGACCACCTCAACGGCTTTCCCTTCTTCTCCCCGCTCTTCGAACGTTCAACCACTATTGATTTCTTTGGTCCCTTACTGGAAGGCCGTAATATCGAGCAACTTGTAACCCCCATCATGTCTCCTCCGTATTTCCCAGTAGACATACGGAAGTTGCCATCACAGCGCGCCTTTCACACAATAGAAGATGACCAGTATATCATCTGGCGTAATGGCTACGGCAAAGCGGAGGTTGTCTTTGACCAGGATGACATCAAAGATGCTGAGGTGTGCGTCTATAGTAAATATACGCAGAGTCACCCCTCCAATGGAGCTATACACTATCGTATAGAGTACGCCGGTCGCAGTGTTGTTTATGCCACTGATGTCGAGTGGAGCGAGCGCTACGATCCCGATTTCCTGGCGTTCGCGGAAGGAGCAGACCTGCTGATACACGATGCCCAATATACCACTGAGGATTATCTAAAAGCGAAACAGGGTTTTGGTCATAGTAATATTGAAATGGCCACGGGTGTAGCAACTGCGGCAGGTGTGCATGCCCTGGTATTATTTCACCATGAACCAACCTATGACGATGCCAAATTGGACGCTATGGAGGCGGAGGCGCAAAAACAATTTACTCATACCCGCTCCGCTTGTGAAGGCATGGAAATCGATCTTCTAACACCACAAACTGACTGAGAGGACTCAAAAAATGACAATAAATGTTCTGCTGGCATTGATGGTTATCATCTCGTTTTTGCTCTCCATACCGCTGCACGAATTTGGTCACGCATTGATGGCCTCCTGGCTAGGTGATAGTACTCCACGCGCCGAAGGACGTCTGAGCTTGAGCATCCCTGCTCATATCGATCCACTCGGGACGCTGATGTGTGTTATCCTCGCTTTTCAACTAGTCCCTATAGGGCTTGGCTGGGGTAAACCCGTCAAAGCCGACCCCTGGAAAATGCGCGTGGGAGCCAATACCGGCGTGCTGCTGGTCGCCATTGCAGGTCCAATTTTTAGCCTGTTGATCGGCCTCGTGTTCGCGCTAATTGTGCGTTTCATTCCGGCTTCGCTGTACGTCGAACCTTTTTTGATACGTATCCCGCAATTCCTGCTTGTCTTTGCCGTGGTGAATATCTGCCTGGCCATCTTCAATATTATTCCGCTATATCCACTCGATGGCTATCAAGTTCTCTATACGCTTCTGCCCAGCCGCCAGGCTGTACAGTATGCTAAATCCGCTCCCTATGGGCCGCTGATAATCCTGGCCATCTTCTTCCTGCTGCCCTTCCTGGCTCAGTTTGCCGGCCCCGGACTGGCAAGTTTCCCCCTTTTCCAGCTGCCATATTATATATGGATGGGCGGCATGAAGATCGCCGAGTTAGCTTCTGGCTCTTTGCCTGCTACCGACATCTTTAATCTCTACCTGTACAACATCCCCCATTAATGCACATGATGAATATATATTACCGTTCCCTGTTTCACAACTTTGCATATCGTCTCGGCCAGGTACGAGAGCAACTGGGTTTCGTTGCGCCTCTGACCGCGCAAGACTATAAAGAGGTGGCAGCTTTACTTCCAACTGCTGCCGCGCTCTCGCTCTTTCGCACCATGTCACCCGCCGATCAACAGCACTCTTTACGCGTGTGCCGTAAACTCCGGGCGCGCGGCTGTAAAGATAAGGATATGCTCGCAGCAGCCCTCCTGCACGACGTTGGTAAAGCACAGGGCCGCGTCCCCTTCTGGACACGCCCGGCAATCGTGCTCGGCAAAAAGTTCGCCCCACAACTCTTAACCCGCCTCGTCATCTATCCCGAAAATGGAAATGAGGAGCCTCCAGATCGAACGATGCATCCTCAGGGCGACCGCAAGGGATCGCCCCTACTATACGACGAAAATACTGCTCAACCCCGTTCGTCTCCAGAGGGCGACCGCAAGGGATCGCCCCTACTATACCCC
>VBHS01000297.1 GCA_005881295.1 Chloroflexota bacterium | reverse complement strand
CAGCTATGACGATACGAATTATGAGCGTCATGATAATGACCCAGAGCATCTGCCGGCCGAGTTCGAAGAGCAGGGCATTTTCAGGAATCTTGCCCAGCAGTATCTGTGCCGGTGCATTGATCAAAGCGTTGAAGGGCAGCCACTGAATGATGGCAAGTGCCCAGCGCGGGAAAAACGGAATTGGCACGTAGCTGCCAGTGAAAAAGAGAGCGATCACTACGAATAACGTGCCTATGGCACGCGCTTCTAGAAACCAGAACGCGACAGCATTGTAAAGAACCCGGTAAGCGATACCAACCGAGGCGCCAAGGGTGAGACTGAGCAGGAAGGCGAGCCAGTTGCGCCAATCGCCCGGCGCGCCGAAACTAAAGAGCAACATGCCCGCCACGTAGGTCGGTAGGCCGCGATAGATCAGGTAGTAGATGTTTCGCCCAAATTCGCGGCTGAACCAGTACCAGTAAAAGTCGCATGGTTTGCTGAGGTCTGAGATCACCGCCCCTGAGCGAATAGTGAGCATCAGATCATACCAGCCGAAAGTCATCACGATCATTACCATTGCCTGTACTAACCAGGTATAGCGCAGCGTATCGCGCACATCAAAGCCAGCGACCGACGGCCTGGCATGAAAGAGGGCTATGATGACGTAGCTAAAGATGATGCCAAAGAAGATGTTGGTGAGCAATCCAGCCAGGTTCGCCCAGCGATAGATCAATTGCCGCCGAAACGCAGTACGAGCCACTTCAACGTAGAAACGTAGCATGCCGTCACCTCCCGTCGGGTGTGCATTGTTTTGCTCAGCACAAAAACCCAGCAACCCGCCTAACATGGGGGTCCTGGTTCGTTCGTCAATTTCGCAGACACGCAGTTATGCGGGATAGCTTTCGTCTACCCCGTATGCCTGTTTACCTGGTATATTAACGTAGTATACAGGCTTTTTTTACATGCGCTTCTGGTTTGCAGAATAGCATCGAAAGTTATACCACATTTTTGGGAATGTTGTCAAAAATGGGTATTGCCAGCTATTGCAGCGGAACTGCCTCCCAGTTGACCAGCGCATCGAAGTGATTGAGCACTGTAGGATCGTTATCAGCGGCCCAGCCATCAGGATGAACCAGTACGTGGCGGCGCAGATACAAAAGCGCGACGAGCCACTTGCGCTTACCGGTGCCATGGGGGCCGCGCAACAACTCAAACTCGGCCTGCTCGAGCAGGAGTGTGATGATCGTTAATTGGGCCATGCGCTCTACAAGACCGCGCAGTGGCAGTTGTGCGTTCTCTTCGTTGAGTGTCGGGAGCGAGCGCACACGTTCTGAGACATGATGGATCTGCGTTAGCACTTCCTGGGCGACAGGAACGACGACAGCGTTCTGTAAAGCTTGTAAGCGATTCTTCAGCATCGCGAAAAGGGCTGCGTCAACACCCTCTCTAGCCATGGCGCGAGCCACGTCCAGCACGATGACGTTGCTGGACCCTTCCCATACGACATTGACAATAGCATCACGCAGCAAACGAGGATTCGCCCATTCTTCGATATAGCCATTTCCACCAAGCATCTCCAGAGCCTCAATCGTCACATACTCGCCACGCTTTGGTATGTAGTATTTACTGAGCGGCGTGAGAATGCGCAAGAGGCGGCGATCCTCCTCTACGCCGTGGCGATCTACACGCTCCAATACGGCCACAGTCTCAAAGGCCAGGGCAGCACAGCCCTCAACCTCGATGAGCAAATCTACCAGCTGGCGGCGCATCAATGGATGTTCCGCCAACGGGCGACCAAAGGCGACCCGTTCACGTGTATAGGTCAATGCTTCCAGAAAACTGCGGCGCATTGCTGCCAGCGAGCCAAAAGCAGCCCAGATACGAGTGAGATTGATCATCTCAGTCATCTGGACAAAACCACGTTCCAGGTTACCCACGAGGTACGCCTGAGCGCCATGCAGAGTCACTTCTCCCGTCGCTAGTGAGCGCGTCCCCAGCTTGTCTTTAAGGCGGTTGATAGTGTAGGCATTGCGTGTGCCATCATCGAGCATCCTGGGAACAAGGAACAGGCCGAGCCCGCGAGTGCCGGCGGGAGCACCTTCTGGTCGCGCTAATGTGAGGATGAGGTCGGCTGAGACATTGGAACAGAACCACTTATCACCCCATAGCTCCCATTGTGGTTGCAACGTATCGTCTGCGAAGTTCTCGCCCGGTCGAGGCCTGGCTATTGTAGCTGTCAAACCCACATCTGAGCCGCCCTGCTTCTCGGTGAGAAACATCGCACCTTGCTTCAGTTCGTCCATCTTTATGGCCGTCAGGGCAGGTAAAAAGCGTCGTCTGAAGGGCTCGCTGGCGTGGCGTTCGAGGGCGCGAGCAAGGGCGTCGGTCATAGAAACGGGACAGAATACGCCGGCCTCGGCCTGCATGCCGAGGTAACCCAGGGCAAATTTGACCTGCTGCGGTACTTTACCTGGCCAACCCAGGGCACCTTCGCGGTATGTGCAGGCGGCAATGGCAAAATCTTCGTAGGCGATACGTTCCAATTCGTGATAGGCAGGATGAAACACTACCCTATCAATGCGCTGTCCGCGTTTATCATATTGGATCAGCACGGGTCCCTGGCGGTTAGCGACCTGTGCAAGTTCGTCCATCCTCTGCGACGCGACCTCGCCCATCCTGCTGAGAATCCCCTGTGCCCGTTCAAAATCCTCTGTTGAGAGGGATTGGCGCATGTGATACGATAAGTCAGGATCAGCTGTATAGAAGTTTATTCCTCTGGTATCAGGTATCTGCCTGGATAGATCGGCAATAGTCGTCATTGATGTGTATCCCTTTCGCTCGCGCTTATCGTGTTTCTAGTGAACCACGCGTTGAAATCTATTCCCTTATCAAAGGATATCACAAACATGCGGACAATACTGATACTGAATCCCGTCGCAGGCAACACACCAATAGCGGAGACACAAGGGACAGGGGAAACGAACGAGGAAGCAATTTTGAGAGGATTGCGCGCCTATGGCATCGAGCCAGACGTGTGGTATACCACCCTAGAAGATGCAGGTGAGGGACTGGCGAAAAAAGCAGCGGATGAAGGGGCAGAACTGGTTATTGCTGCCGGCGGTGATGGGACTATTCACGCAGTGGCTGCTGGCCTGATCGAGCGTGAGAGTACGCTAGGTATTATCCCCATGGGGACGATGAATAATCTTGCCCATAGCCTGGGTATTCCTTTGCCGATCGAGGCTGCATGCGCAATCATCGCTAAAGGAGATACACGAGCCATTGACGTTGGAAACATTAATGGCAAAGTCTTCACCGAGGTTGCTGGAATAGGGCTTGAAGCGGCCCTCTTTCCAGCAGCAGAGGAGATAAAGAGCCTTGGCTTCATTTCAACAGTGCGCGGTGTAATCCAGGGACTGTTCACGCTCTTCAGCTTCCAGCCCACGAAACTCAGAATTTCTTTTGACGATAAAAAACGCCGCCCCTATGAAGCGATCCAGGTAACGACCTGCAATGCGCCATTCTATGGCCCGCATTTTCAAGTTGCCCCTGATATTGTCATGGATGATGGGCTGTTAGATGTCTTCATTTACAAACAATTCAGTAAACTTGAATATATCCAGCATGCTATCTCCATCAGCCAGGGACGCCGCATATTCCAGCCAAAGATTACACACCGACGTGTGAAGTCTCTGCGCATTTTCACTGATCATCCCGTAGAGGTCCAGGCGGATGGACTACCCCATGGCCATACACCAGCAACAGTTACTATTATTCCTGGCGCTTTGCGCGTACGCGTACCTACCATCAACGCGCCTGGCCTTCGAGAGGAAGCCACCTCTCCAAGCGAGCAAGAAAGCAGTCTACTAGTGAGTAAGCAGAATCAATAGCAGCTACAAGAAAGGTGTGCTCTATGCCTGCAAAAACAACCCGGCAAGGTAATAACAGTGATATTTCATCCATGAATAACCAGGGACTACCAGAGCTTGCAGCCACAGTGGAACAGAATATCAAACCTGTGATGACGGAGGCACAACGTATCGCCGCGCAGACCTCGTTCTCAGGACGAAAAGCGGTTTCGCGTGGCACCATGTTCCTGGCATTTTATCTTTGGCTCCTATCAGGCGCAGTAATGCTTTCGTGGATTGCACAACGCACACAATTTTTCCCCGGCGATATGGCGATCACGAAGATACTACAAAAGCGCAAAAATCCGTTGGTACGCAGGTTTATGCTTGGTATTTCAGAGATAGGCTTCCCCAAGCTCTCTATTCCTCTTTCCATCAGTTTTGCTGCTATATTCTGGGCGCTACGCTTCCGCTTAGAGGCTTTTTTTATTCTGTTGACCAGCTCTTCCCATCTCCTCAATGCGCTGGTAAAGCGTCTCATCAAACGCCCACGACCCACTGATGAACTGGTGACAGTTGCGCGCGTGATCAACGAGCCGAGTTTTCCCAGTGGTCATGTTATGCACTACATAAACTTATTCGGCCTGTTGAGCTATCTACTGGCGACCAACTGGCGTTCCGGGAGACTGAGAAACATCTTGATTGCCATCTGCATCGCATTGATTGCCTTCGTTGGACCTTCGCGCGTCTATCTCGGTGCGCACTGGCCCAGTGACGTGATGGCAGGCTACCTGTATGGAGGACTCTGGTTTGGGGGGATCATGGCCCTCTATTTGAGAGTGAAGTCATGGATACACCCGTCCCAGGGGCGTACACCGGAGGCAATGAAACCGTTGCAGCAACCAAATGAAGATGAAGAGGAGTAACTCAGCAATTTTTTCTTGACAAAGCACCAACATTAAGGTACAATCCAGGCTGTGATATGCAAGCCTCGTTCGTCTAGTGGCCAAGGACGCCGCCCTTTCAAGGCGGAGATCACGGGTTCGACTCCCGTACGAGGTACTTATTTTCAGACAAGCCTGGCATTCCTGCTTATTTTGGTGTGCCAGGCTTGTTTGTATCTATCTCTTCGGAGGAGAAGAGGGAGGCTACACATTTATGATTAGCGTCGAAGAAGCCCTGGCACGCATACTTGCCGAAATTACGCCCCTCAACGCCATGCAGGTACCACTCTCAGAAGCTTGCGGGCTGGTACTTGCCCAGGATATCGTGGCACAAGAGGATATACCGCCGTTCGCCAATTCAGCCATGGATGGTTTTGCGCTGCTTAGCCATGACAGCCAGCCACAACATGGACAGCCTTCTCGCCTGCGCATCACGGGGGGAGTGGCAGCCGGCTATGTGGCGGATCACGCGGTTGAAGAAGGTACAACCATGCGCATCATGACAGGAGCGCCTTTGCCACCTGGAGCTGATAGCGTCATACAGGTCGAGCTGACCCGTTCTGAAGGACCGGATAGTGAATGGGTAGAGATCTTAGAAGCGGTACCTCCAGGGAACAACATTCGCCCGGCGGGTGAAGATATGCGGCGAGGGCAAACCGTGTTACGGCAGGGCAGCGAGGTTGGCCCATGGGAGATTGGTGTGCTGGCTACCCTGGGATGGCCAACTATCCCGGTCATACAGCAACCACATGTAGCTATCCTTGGGACAGGGGATGAAGTGATAGACGTAGACGAGCCCTTGAGACCAGGGAAAATTCGCAACAGCAATAGTTACCTCCTCGAGGCGGCGGTACGGCAAGCGGGTGCGGTTCCTCATCGCTTAGGCGTTGCCCACGATACAGTGGAGAGCCTGCGCGAGAAGTTTACTGAGGCCGTTCGATATAATCTTATTATTACTTCAGGTGGAGTCTCAGTGGGAGATTTCGACCTGGTGAAAAATATTATGGCGGAGCAGGGACAGATCAACTTCTGGCGCATCAATATGCGACCAGGCAAACCTGTCGCATTTGGACACATTGGTGGTGTACCGTTATTGGGGCTCCCTGGCAACCCTGTTTCAGCGGCAGTGACTTTCGAGCTTTTTGGCCGTCCGGTAATACGCAAGATGATGGGGCACACACGCCTGGTACGTCCCCAGGTCGATGTGATCGTTGAAGATGGTGTAAGTGACCGTGCTATGCGTCGCCACTATGTGCGAGCGCGCGTTGAATGGCGCGATGGCCACTTTGTTGCCCACACTACCGGCAATCAAGGCTCGAATATCATGACATCTCTACTGAATGCCAATGCACTGGTGATTGTGCCTGAAGGTGGGGTAGAAGTTCGTCCCGGAGATACAGCTAAAGCGATGATGCTGGATTGGCCAGAGGAGTAGTTGGAAAAGGAAGGGCGTCCAGAAATGCTTTCCGGACGCCCTTTTTTGTAAACTCGCAGAGCGACTAACGCCCACTACCTACAGGAGCATAGGCACCACTAGTTGCATTCGTAGGAGGAGCTGACTGGAGAGGCTGCAAAGGCTGTGGATTGGCAACCCAACCACGACCAGGAACAAAGGTAGCGCCATTGCCCCCATTGCCCCATTGTGACATCGTCTCAAAAGGGAGAGATGAACCAAAGGTTGGTGGCAAAGCTTCAGTCGTGGGAGTAACGGTAACCGGGGGCTGTTGAGCTTGTGGTACATACCCTTGAAAAGGATAGCCATTATTCGAGCCAGGAGCCATGAGACCAGGTGTAAACTTGTTTACAGGCGATGGGGGAATTGTGACTTGCACCAGGCCAAGGGCTATCAGTTCACCAGCTACCTGACATAGAAGATCGGCTGGCACACCCAATTCCTGACAAGCGGCCTGCAACGAAGTGCGACCATCAACGCGCGTCAGTACACGCCATTGCTCAGGCGTAATCTGCAACTGCGGGTTTCGCCCACGCAAAGCAGAAAGATCCAGTGGTATCAATACCATTTCAGGTCTCATAAAGGAAGTATCGATGCGCATTGGAGGAAGAGGTTGATCGACACGCACCGGAGGTGTGAGCGGTAAAGCGTGTGCATTAGTATCGCTGAATATATCCACCGTAGAAAAGGATGGTGCAGGTGAAGGAGGCGAAGGGACAACTGGCGGTGGTTCAGTAACTAGCTGGGCAGCACTAAGCAGCGAAGCGGGCTGAGCAGAAGCCTTCACTTCACGCTTTTCTTTTGTGCTTTGCAGTGAAGCTTCAATCCCTTCGTCTCGCTGACGTTGTGCAGGCGCTGCTGTTGGCGGAGGAGGGAACAACGTAGCAGGAGCAAGCGCAACGAGGAGACGGTCGGCAGGAGGTTGCGTTCCATCTTCAAAATAGATTTCGCCGCTCTGCCATGTGAGGAGTACCTTTATTACCTCACGCGCTTCTTGTGCTGCCCAGGCACGTAAACTCTCATGGCTCATGTGCCCCAGATCCATAAGCGTTAAAGCTATGCGCGTCTCACCTGGTTGAACGTCACCCACCGCTGTGAGTGTATCTTGCAAAGCTTTAGCCGAAATAACACCCGCTTGTAGAAGGCGATCGCTCAGCGTCGAATTGGGTCGTGCCGGGCCAATACACATCAAACGGCCATCTCTAAAATAGAGTTCTACCCACCGTCCTTCTTTTTTAACCACGAGCAACCCTGTTTTCGCATAAGTCTCAATTCCCTGTAAGACCAACGGCAGGTTGAGTTGCTCTAACTGCCCTATATGTGACACAATAATTCACCACCCGTCCAAAAACGGCTCTTCATACCAGTGCACATCCCGTCCCCCACCCTTTCGAGATAGTACAACCGGTTCAGAGTCCACTACGAAATGTTGCACTACAAATATACGTCGACTTAATTTACCAGGCCTCTTTACGAAGCTTCACGAAGTTAACGGACACTGTCAACATTACTGTTTACGCGGGGGCCCTTACAATCACTATACTCTACATTTTTCTAGAGCATATTGATCATTAAATAAAAAAGGCTTCATTGCCTTTTTTAGCGGAGGGAAAGGGATTCGAACCCCTGGGGCTGTTAACCCAGCTGTTTTCAAGACAGCCGCAATAGACCACTCTGCCATCCCTCCGTGCATTAGTTTACCACATGACTTGTCCAAAATGGAAGGTTCCCATGAAAATATCCCCTTAATACGGCTTATTTCTGCCAATAGCCGTCTTTCAAGCCATCCCTCGGGGCTTTTTCAAGCTAGAAAGAGAGCGCCGATGCCCCCATGTAGGGACGTAGGACTTTTGGGATAATGACAGTGCCATCTGCTTGTTGATATGTCTCTAGAATGGCAGCCATCGTCCGTCCAACCGCCAGGCCTGATCCATTTACTGTGTGTACGAATTCGACACGGCCACCACTGGTTGGGCGATATTTGATATTGGTGCGCCGTGCCTGGAAGGTTTCGCAGTTACTCACCGAAGAGATCTCCACATAACGGCCCTGGCCCGGCATCCAAACCTCCAGATCAAACGTCTTCGCGGCGGCGAAAGGTAGATTGGGAGCACCAAGTGTTACTACACGATAGGGTAGCTCCAAATCGCGCAGAACAGCTTCTGCATGCCCCAGCACCTGGTCCAAAACCGTATATGAATCCTGGGGCGCGACAATTTGAAAAAGCTCAACTTTGTTGAACTGGTGCAATCGCAGCAATCCGCGTGTCTGCCGTGAAGCTGACCCTGCCTCCCGCCGGAAGGCGGTGGTCCAGGCTACATAGCGAATCGGGAGCGCGCCCATGGGTAATATCGAGTCACTATGTACTTCCACCAGCGGCACCTCAGCGGTAGGATTGAGATACAGTTCATCTTCCGTACATGCATACGCCTGGTCCTCAAATTTTGGCAACTGACCTGCTCCAATCATCGCTGAACGCTTAACGAGGAACGGTGGCAGGATTTCGATGTATCCATGTTCGCGCGTATGCATATCGAGCATAAAAGAGATCAGAGCACGTTCAAGGCGCGCCCCTGCTCCTTTCAAGCTGATGAAACGGCTGCCAGAGATCTTTGTCCCGGCTTCGAAATCAATCATGCCCAGTCGTTCGCCAAGTTCCCAGTGCGGTTTTGCTTCGAATTCAAGAGAAACAGGTTCTCCCCAGCGCCTTACTTCATAATCTCCGGATGTAGATTCACCGTCACCCTCCTTTACGCTCGGGTGAGGGATATTTGGCAAGCTGAGTAGTAGTGGTTGAAGGCGCGTATCGATATCGATAATTTGTAGCTCAAGCTGACGTATATCCTGCGTAATAGCTTTGACCTGCTTGCTCAGTTCAGCTCGTCGTTCGACGGGAGCTACCCGCACTGTCTCTTTCAATGGTTTCAAGGCAGTATAGAGACCATCGCAACGTGTGACGAGGCCGCGCTTCAGTTCAGCCAGGCGCAACAGTTCATCGATGCTTTGAGGATCACGACGCCGAGATAAACCCTCTCGGACAACCTGGGGATTTTGGCGAATAAAATCAAGGCTCAACATGATCACAGTATAGCACAAGCCAGGGGTACCTACTCTCAACATCTTTTGAATACCTAAATGGGTAAGAAGTGTTTCCCATTCTGGTGTTTCATTGACGATAAAACACCCATCCCTTATAATAAAACTGTTCTATTTTTCAGTACTACTCTGGACAGGAAAAGAAACACCATGAGGATTGGACTGCTCGAAGACAACAGTGCGATACACGAATACCTTACAACCGTGCTACAATTGTCTGGACACACTGTCTCTACTCACACCGTTGGATTGTCTCTCCTGGACGAGCTCCTGGCAGAACAGAGTGCTGAAACCCCATTACCATATGATCTGGTGATCGTTGACATCTTACTACCAGGTACCCTCTCAGGTCTGGCGGTGATCAACTCCATCCGGCAGAACATACCTCCTGAAACACTCCCGATTATTGTTGTGTCAGCAGCTAGCCAGCATCAATTAGAGCAGATTCGTGAGCGTTTCCCCGATGTTCAGGTCTTACAGAAGCCCTTTCCAATGAAAACGCTTTTGGAGCTCATCGAATCAAAGCATGTAGGCGATACGATCTAATCACTTCCTCTTTGCAAAATATTGCATATTAGGTGGATTTGGGGTAGACTATTACGTGGCGGATGAGCAAGAGCAAAGTACAGGAACATGATTACGGTCGTCAAACTGAGTCCACGTGGGGA
>VBHS01000404.1 GCA_005881295.1 Chloroflexota bacterium | reverse complement strand
GTGTCTGCTCGCGCTGGTGATTGCCATCATCCACGCGAAAGGCCTGACATCCGCGTTACTCACCCTCGGACTCACTCTACTCTTCATTGGCATCATGTTTACAGTAGTGCGCCCGCTGCTTGCCTATGCCGATCGGCGCATTTCATCGAAGCGCGTGCTCATTGCTCTCAGCCTGGCCTTGCTCTTGCTCTCAGCATACTTTACCAATGCTATTGGCATTCATCCCGTTTTCGGCGCGTTCCTGATGGGGATCATTTTGCCGCGCAAAACCACCTACATTGAGCAAGTACGCAGCCTCGACCACGTGAATAACATCCTGTTTCTCCCGCTTTTCTTTGTCTACAGCGGTTTGCGTACCCAGATCGGGCTGATCGGTGTCCCGGTGCTCTGGCTGATCTGCTTGCTTGTACTTGTAATTGCCTGCATGGGGAAGATCCTCGGCAGTACACTTCCCATTCGCTGGATGGGTGAGACCTGGAAAGAGTCGCTGACACTGGGTATTCTGATGAACACTCGCGGGCTGGTTGAGCTGATTGTCCTCAACATCGGCCTGGATCTGGGTGTGCTCTCACCAACGCTCTTCGCCATGCTGGTCATTATGGCACTGGTAACAACCATGATGGCCTCGCCGTTGTTACCCTTATTAGGATACCGCAAAATTGGTGCACAACCGGCCAGCGATACTATGGAAAGCATTGTGCAGGAGCAAATGGTGGAACAGTAAAAGATCAAGCATACTTCCGAAATCATACATTTGTTGCAATCTCATGCTGCCTGGTATATCATATTTTGCAAAAATAAGCGGATATAGAGGCCCCCTCTTGATAGTCATACATGCAATTTGGGATCATCTGCAAAGCGGTGAGCTTCATCTATGGGCGGAGTCATCCAGCCCCATAGGCTCTACCGCGCAGCGTCATGGCAAGCAAACCGAGAGGCAGCATCCTTTCACCCTTCCCTACGAATCGCTGAAGGAAGCCATAAGCGAACTTGCCGGGAGTCTGCTTGTTAAAAGCGCGAGTCCCTCCACTATATCGCTACTCCTTCCTTCTACAGCCAGGGGACCACTATCCTCACCTGAGCTGATTTTCGAGAAAGAGCCTGCTGACCTGAATGCGACAGGTCTCAGACCGTGGAAGATAGTCACACTGGCACTGGACCCGGATAGCGCACTTGATTTCCTGCTTGCATTGCCCAATTATGCCCCTCATGGTACCGCTTTTGGAAGTTCATTGCGTTTCTGGACCGAGGCGGCCAGGTTTGCATTTGAACTGATTGTACGGCAGTCCTATATGCCGGCGCTTGAAGAAACGCGGCAAGGTGGTGTCTCTATCTATCGCGCAGCCTGGCAAGCAGTGCTAGTTGGAGAGGATGCTGAGCGTGTCTCCTTGCTTTTAAAAGCGATGCCGCCGGTTTGCTGGGCATTTTTGCCAGACAGCGAAATGAAACCCTCGATGCTACAAAACGTTCTGCTCTCTTTTCTCAATTGCACTCTTGATGCCTTTATACGAGAGAGCCTGTCTTCAACATCGCTCCTTCCGGCACGCCCCGGTCGTAGTACACGCTCCCAAAAGGTATCTCTACCGGAGCAGTGGCTGCAAGCGCTTTCTTCAGAGGACGCGGTGCTTGTGGCACCCCCCGCCGAACTGCAACGTTTTTCTGCAACGCTTCAGGGCTGGCTTGATCAGATTCGTCCTGTCGAGACGGATGCCGCGTTTCGTACCTGCTTCCGGCTCGATGCGCCGGGTGAAGACAACGGAAAGAGTTCCGATTGGCGCATCAGTTACCAGCTCCAGGCCAATGACGATCGGAGCTTGCTGGTCCCGGCTGAGATGGTCTGGCCTGGTGGCAAAAACCCTCGGCCCGCCTGGGCGCAAAATTGAAGGTAAAATCGCAGGCAGATTCAGAAACAAGCTCAGGACTGCTGGGACTGAGGAATCTTGTCGATTATGATTGGACAATCGCCATAGGCGATACAGAGCTCTCAACCGAAGAATTTGAGAATCTGGTCAGCCTGAAGGTTCCGCTTATCCAGGTACGTGGCCAGTGGGTTGAATTGCGCCCCGAGGAGGTCGAAGCCGCGATCGCCTTCTTCCAGAAAAAACATAGCAACGGGCATATGTCGCTCGGTGACGCTCTGCGTATTGGCCTGGGCCAGGAAGCGTCTGAACTGGGCCTTCCGGTGATGGACATCGTAGGCGATGGCTGGATCAGAGAGCTATTGGACAGGCTGACCGGAAATACCAAAATAGATCCTGTCAAAACGCCCTCAAACTTTCATGGAAAGCTCCGCCCATATCAACTCAAGGGAGTTTCCTGGCTGGCTTTTCTCAAACAATTTGGCTTCGGGGCTTGCTTGGCGGACGACATGGGACTGGGTAAAACTATAGAGCTAATATCGCTATTGCTGCACGACCGCGATAAACCACAAAATGCATCTAAAACAGGCCCCGCCCTCCTCATATGCCCGATGTCCATCGTAGGTAACTGGCACAAAGAACTGCAGAGATTCTCGCCATCCCTCAACGTCATGGTCCACCATGGCCACGAACGACTCTCGGGCGAAGCGTTTGAACAGGAGGCGATACGGCACGACATCGTGATCACCACCTATTCACTGGCGCTGCGCGACAAAGAACATCTTTCCCATCTTGAGTGGGAATACGTGGTTGTGGACGAGGCGCAAAATATCAAAAACGACGCCGCCAAGCAGACCCAGGCCATAAAAAAACTGAACGCCAGGCATAAGATCGCGCTCACCGGCACGCCGGTAGAGAATCGGCTCTCCGAGCTCTGGTCAATCATGGAATTTTTGAATCCCGGCTATTTAGGTTCCGGCACAGATTTTCGTAAAAATTTTGCTATTCCTATCGAGCGATACCGTGACTCAAACCGGGCGGAATCGCTCAAACGGTTGGTCCAACCATTTGTGCTGCGCCGCTTGAAGACTGACAAGACCATTATCGCGGACCTACCTGATAAAATGGAGATGAAGGTATTCTGCAACCTCACCCAGGAACAGGCATCGCTATATGAGGCTGTCGTGCAGGAGATGCTGGCAAAGATCGAAGAATCGGAGGGTATCGAACGCAAAGGACTGGTGCTTTCCACCCTGCTAAAACTTAAGCAGGTATGCAACCATCCCACCCAGTTTGTTGCTGACGGCAGCGCCTTACCTGGCCGTTCAGGTAAACTGGCCCGCCTCGAGGAAATGCTCGAAGAAGCCCTTGAAGAGGGTGACAAGGCATTAATTTTCACCCAGTTCGCCGAGATGGGCACGCTGCTTCGCCAGCATCTACAGGAAACACTGGGGCGCGAGGTGTTTTTTCTCCATGGCGGCACGCCCAAAAAGCAGCGCGATATCATGGTTCAGCGCTTTCAAGAGGACCGTCGTGGAGCGCCGCTGTTCATCCTTTCGCTGAAGGCTGGCGGCGTGGGCCTTAACTTGACGGCAGCTAACCATGTCTTTCATTTTGATCGTTGGTGGAACCCCGCTGTAGAAAATCAAGCAACCGATAGAGCCTTTCGTATCGGGCAAAAAAAGAATGTACAGGTGCACAAATTCGTCTGTATCGGCACATTGGAAGAGCGTATCGACCAGATGATAGAGCGGAAGAAAGAGCTTGCTGAAAGTATCGTTGGAAGCGGAGAGAACTGGCTTACCGAGATGTCTACGGCACAACTCAAAGAACTCTTCGCCCTGAGCCGTGAGGCAGTAGGAGAATGAATTATGGGACGATGGCGAGATAGAGACTACTGGGATTATTATGAACCATCCATACCAAGAAGAGTTGAAGGTGGTATCAAGACCAGAAGCGAGCGCGGCGAGATCGGCGAAACCTGGTGGTCCAAACGCTGGATAAAAGTGTTGGAGTCTTTCAGCATGGGCACGCGGTTGACCCGTGGTCGCTCTTATGCCCGCCAGGGACAGGTCGTCTCAATTGACGTTGAACCAGGTATTGTCAAGGCGAAAGTTCAGGGATCACAACCCAGACCTTATAACGTCAAGATACGCCTGGAGCCGCTCACAGACGAGGATTGGGATAAGGTTACAGAAGCAATGGCTTCTCAAGCAATTTTTGCGGCAAAGCTGCTGGCAGGCGAGATGCCTCAGAATATAGAGGAAGCTTTTGCTTCGGTGGACATCTCGCTTTTCCCCACCGCTCTCAGTGAATTGCATACTGACTGTTCCTGTCCTGACTGGGCAAATCCTTGCAAGCATATCGCCGCCGTCTATTACCTGTTAGCTGAGCGTTTCGACGAGGACCCGTTCCTGATTTTCAAATTGCGCGGTCGCACGAAGGAACAGATTATCGCGGTATTGAGAGAGAAACGTGCTGCAACTTCACCAATGGGAGATATTTCATCGAGTGTGGATGCTGTCTCTGCTGAAGAAGAGAATCTCTTATCTCTCGAAGAACATCTCGACACATTCTGGCGGGCGGATGAGGCATTAGAGTCCTTTACTGTAAACCTCAGCGCTCCCACGATTGACAAAGCGGTTCTTAAAAGGCTGGGAGATGCCCCTTTCACAGTCGGAAATACAAATATTGTCTCATTGTTGGCAAAGGCCTATGACAAGGTTGATGCCGCCGTTTCACAGAAGATGTCGGAGGGAGCTTAGCAGTATATTCATCGACATTGAACAACAGGCACGGAAGAGAGTAATCCTGCATGCGTAACCTGCCCACGGGAACGATAACACTGCTCTTCACCGATATAGAGGGATCTACACAACTGCTCCAACAACTGGGTGCCGATTACGCCGAGGTGTTGATGCAGTGTCGTCGCCTCCTGCGCGTGGCCTTCCAGATGTATCTCGGTCACGAAGTGGATACCCAGGGGGATGCTTTCTTCATCTCCTTTACCCGTGCCAGCGATGCCATTGGGGCCGCCGTGACCGCCCAACGCAGTGTCGCCGCTCACCCCTGGCCGCATGGTGTGGAGGTGCGCGTGCGCATGGGTCTGCA
>VBHS01000402.1 GCA_005881295.1 Chloroflexota bacterium | reverse complement strand
GGGAAGAATGCGCGGCCACGCGATGGAGAAGCGATACGCATTCAGACCTAGTTCGGCCATCAGCGCTACATCCTCTGGCATACGGTGGTAATGGTCGGCCGCTACATCTCCGTTCTCTCCGTGATGTACCTTGCCCGGAATAGCTGCGAACTGATCCCAGATGGACAGGCCACGCCCATCCTCAGAGGCTGCGCCTTCAATCTGATAGGATGCAGTTGCCGTGCCCCAGAGAAAATCTGCGGGGAAGACTGATGATACGGGACTATCAACCATCATTGCGGGTTTCGCATCATCGATGATACTCATTCAACCTCCTTAGACGGACGCCCGTTTGCGTGTGTTGTTGCTGTCAGATCAGTTTTGTTTTCTGCTCCGTAGAGGTAACAGTTGACCCAGCGTCCCCCGCCCAGTTCCGTCCGTGGTGGAAACTGCTGGCGGCATACAGGCATAGCATATGGACAGCGGGGATGAAAGCGGCACCCACCGGGTGGATTGATCAAACTTGGTGGCTCCCCGCTTCCACCTACAGTCACTATGGATTGTACCCGTGACGACTCCTTGCGGTCACCTTGCAGTACAGTGGACCCGAATCGATCGGGGTCCGGTGCTGCAGAGAGCAAGAGTTGGGTATAGGGATGCTTCGGTCGCTGGATTACCTCATCACTGGGACCCCCCTCAACCATCTGACCGGCATACATGACCAGCGTCTCCTCTGCAAAGTAGCGGGCGCTGGCGAGATCATGCGTGATGAAGAGCAACGCCATGTTCTCTTCTTCTTTGAGACGTAACAATAGATTCAACATATCCAGTCGGATGGATACGTCCAGCATGGAGACAGGCTCGTCGGCGAGGAGAACAGAAGGCCTTGCTGCCAACGCGCGGGCAATTGCGACGCGCTGACGCTGGCCGCCACTGAGCTGGTGAGGAAACTTTTGCATGAATTGCTCGGCCGGGGTCAGGTTCACTCGTTCGAGCAGCGACATGATGAGCTGCGTCTCTTCAGCAGTATTATGGGCATAGCCATGAATGCGTAAAGGACGGCTGAGATGATAACGCACAGTATGCACGGAGTTCAGTGACGAGAACGGGTCCTGAAAGACTATTTGCACGTGGCGACGGTATGCACGCAGGGTAACTTCTCCCCTGGCCTTGACCATTTCCTGCCCATAGCGGATGGTGCCTGACGTGGGCGTGTAGAGCCTTGCCAGCAAACGCGCGACCGTTGTCTTGCCGCTCCCGCTTTCTCCTACCAAGGCCGTAGCACGACCGGGGCGCAGAGCCAGCGAAGCGTCTTCGACAGCATGCACGGCCTGTGAAGGCCTAAAGAGCTTGAGCGAGTGCAAAGGAAACTCTTTGCGCAGATGCACTGCCTCCAGGATGGGTTCTTCATTCAGGACGGGTTCTTCATTGGTTGACGTTGCGGTATTAGTTGACATATGCAGACTCCAGACTTTCGGGTGGACCTTCAGGGTTCAGTTTTGCATCATAGAGGTGGCAAGCAACACAGGTTCCTTGCCCCCCTCCCGCTGGCGGTACCTCGGCCCCTTCTGATGCTACAGGAAGCAGGGAAGGCACGATAGTACGACAGGCTGCGAAGGCGAAAGCACATCGTGGATGAAACGCACAGCCTGGTGGTACTGACCGTAGATCAGGTGGTGAGCCTGCAATGCCGGTCAAACTGTGGCGTGGCCCATGCAGCGTTGGAAATGAATGCAACAGCCCAGAGGTATATGGGTGCCGTGGGTGGCGAAGCAGGTCGTTGCGGGTTCCCATCTCGACAATACGGCCCGCGTACATAATAGCGATCGTATCTGCGATTTCGAGCAGGAGTGAAAGATCATGGGTGATAAAGATCACCGAGAAGTCGAAATCGTTGCGTAATCTCATCAGCTGCATGAGAATATCGCGCTGCACCACTACATCGAGTGCGGTGGTTGGCTCATCCATGATAATCATCTCTGGATTGAGTGCGAGCGCAATGGCGATCATCACTCGCTGGCGCATGCCACCACTCAGTTCATGCGGATAGCTATGCAGCCGGTCTGACGCAATACCGACCAGTTTCAACAATTCCACCGCTCGCGAATGTGCTCCTGTGGCGGTCATGAGCGGGTTGTGAGCACGTAGCACATCGGTGATCTGCGTATTGATATCCAGGACGGGGTTCAGTGCATTCATCGCGCTCTGGAAGACAATGGAAAGTTCACGCCAGCGAAAAGCTCGTAACTGTGCCGGGTTTAAGGCAAGGACATCCACTGCTCCATCGTCTCTGGTGGTTTCGCCCACCTCACGTTCACGGGGGTAGTATAGCACCTGCCCCCGGGTCACGACGGCAGGCGGCTGGAGCAAGCGCGCGAGAGCATAGGCGAGGGTTGATTTTCCACTCCCGCTCTCGCCGGCCAGTCCGAAGATCTGGCCCCGCTCAATAGTGAAGCTCACATCATTGACAGCATGCACTGTACCTCTCGTGGAATCGTAGTCCACACTCATATGTTTGATTTCTAGCAGCGTGTTGGTGCGTACCTCTGTGATCATCATGCCTCCACCTTTTTCGCCTTCGCGGGCTTCTTTGCCTGGCGTTCCCTGCGCAAACGCGGGTTTGCCAACTCATCGATACCAAAGTTGATGAACGCCAATCCCGCTCCCAGCAGCGCCACGCAGCAGCCAGGGGCCAGGAACCACCACCACGCTCCCAGCAGCAGCGCCTCATTGTTTTGTGCCCAGTAGAATATGGTGCCCCAACTGACGGTGGTAACGTCACCGAGACCCAGGAATTCCAGTCCTACCTCTGCCAGGATCGCGTAGATTACCGTGCCGACCAGGCCCGCCGCCACAATCGCAATCACGTTGGGGAGAATCTCAGCGAAGATGATGCGCAGCGAGGTCTCCCCACTGGCACGGGCCGCTTCCACAAACTCTCGCCGGCCAAGCCGCCAAAGTAGCCGGCAGTCAGGCCAATAATGACCGAGACGATCGTCGCCAGGAACCCTGTACCAAGCCCGACCGCCAGCGATACGCGCGTGCCGATCACCACCTGGGCAAAGACGTCTTGCCCTGTCTGGGTGGTACCCAGCCAGTGCGCGGTCGAAGGAGGTTGAAGCACATCGGAGCTAAAGGCGGTCGGGTTCTGGCGGATGATGACAGGTCCCAGGATTGCCACCAGGACGAAGAAACCAACGATGCCCAGGCCAAAGGAGACCTTGGGGTTGGCAGCAAGCCAATTCCCTACGCTACGCCAGTAGCTTTCTCGCCGCAGTACCTGCTGGGCGTCGTTATTTATAGGGGCGCTACTTGTAGCTACGCTTTCCCCTGGGAGGAGCAGTTGCGGCGTCACCTGGGTGACTCCTGATTCTGCTCTCCGTTCATCGAGTTGCATATGCTAGCTCCTTTCCTGTCGCACGCGAGGGTCCAATGCAACGTACATCAAGTCGGCCAGGAAATTGGCTCCCAGCACTGCTACGGCAATGATGAGAAAGATGCCTTGCAGCAGGGCGTAGTCAGAGTTCTGGACTGCTTGTAGCAAGGCAAAACCAATGCCTGGATAGGAGAAGACGATTTCGGTGAGCAAAGCCCCTCCAACGACGAAGCCCAGGGAGAGAGCAAAGCCGGTAATATTGGGGAGAATGGCGTTGCGTGCCGCGTAGGTTAGCATCACCCGTTGCTCAGAAAGCCCCTTGGCCCTGGCCATGAGCACATAGTCTTCACCGAGGGTGGTCATCATCGCGTTACGCATGCCAAGCAACCAGCCGGCGATAGAGCTGATGACGATGGTGAAGGCCGGCAAAAGTGCATGCTGGACAGCACTCAACAGGAAATCAGGAGTCCAGCCTGGCTCGATCGACAAGGCGTATCCGCCGCTGAGTGGGAACCAGTTGAGGACAAAGCCAAGGACATAGAGTATGATGAGTGCGAGCCAAAAGTATGGGATGGCGGAGAGGAAGGTAAGCGCTGGTGGCAGCAAGGCGTCCAGCCGCGAACCGCGTCTCCAGGCAACAATGATCCCCAACAACGTACCACTCACAAAACTGATAACGACGGCCGTTCCCATGAGCGTGAGCGTCCAGGGTAAGTCTTGCCTGATCACTGTCGCCACAGGGGTAGGAAAGTAGGTGATCGAGATACCCAGGTTACCGTGAGCAAGGTTACCAAGGTACTCGAGGTACTGGTTCCACAAGCTTGCATGGCTAATGCCGAAGGCAATCTCCATCGCGTGCTCTGCGCGTGGGTCGATGCGTCCCTGAAGTCGAGCTATGAGCACCTGGGCAGGGTTGCCAGGGACAAGCCGTGGTATGAGAAAATTGAGGGTGATCGAGGCCCATAGCGCAACCAGGTAAAAGCCACTACGGCGTAGCAGGTGTTGCATGCAATGCTCCTTCTCTTTCGTATACACGGTTTCCAGTATGGGTGACCTTGTGCGAAGGCCACCCATACGTTCTACTACAAGCGCACGTTATACCTGATGCAGGTTCAGCACAACAATCTCTTCGTCTGGTGCTGCATAAGGCGCAGGCACCGCATACGGGTGCTGCTGATCAGGCCAGCCAACGAAGCGAGCTGTACTGTATTCGTACCAGGTTGCACCGTAGATGAGGGGGATAGTGGGCAACTGCTCAACCATGATCTTCTGGATGCCAGAAAGCGCCTGTTGCTGTTCCGTCGAACCAAGTGAGCTTGCATACTGCTGAAGGAACCTATCTGTCGCCGGGTCGCTCCAGCGCTCCCAGTTCGATGTAGCCTGCTGACCGATGGGCGCTGTATTAGTGGTGCCAAGCATCGAGTTATACAGGTAGTAGGGTGTGGGGCCTGTAGTCGTCCAGGAAATGGCCGTATCAAAAGAGCCCATCTGCAAGGCGCTGTAATAAGAGTTGTAGGAAATGGCGTTCACCTTCACGTCCATACCAGCCGCCTGCAAATTGCTCGCCATGATCTGACAGTCGGTCACCCAGTCGGTCCAGCCTGACACAACATTGAGGTTGAAGGCCAGCCGCTTGCCATTTCTATCGACGTAAATGCCATCGCTGCCTTTCTTAAAGCCGGCGCGCTCCAGTAACGAGGCGGCCCTGGCGGTATTCATTGTGAAGGAGGCATTGGCATAGTCGGGCGACAAGGTGCCCTGGTTCGCAGGCAAGACTAATGCCGTAGGGTGAGAAGGCGGTTCGTATCCGTTCTCGCCAATACGGTAGAGCTTGTTGCGATCAATGGCCACACTGATGGCTTGACGTACCGCAAGCACGTTAAAAGGATACTTCGCAGTGTTCGGGTAGAGTGTGACGACGTTGTTTGGCGGGAACCAGTAGTGATTATGCGCCGGGTCACGGTTCGCAAACGTTTTATTGACGTCCGGGGTAAACAGACCGGTCCAGTCTACCGAACCTTGTGAGAGCAGCAGGTCAGCGCTTGTATTTGAGTTGAAGGAAGGGTAACGTATTTCGTTGATGTAGGGCTTACCGGGCTGCCAGAAATGAGGATTGCGGTCAAAAACGTAAAGCTGTGGCGTGAAAGACTTGAGCACGTAAGGTCCTGTGCCTACAGGGTCAGGGTTCGTGTAGGTGACCGGGTTGCTCACGCTGGACCACAGATGCTGGGGAAGGATGTACGTCTGGCCGCCCAGGTACCACAGGATCGGCACCGAGGGCTGCTTCAGCTTCACGATGACGGTGTGATTATCAGGGGCCGACACACTCGTAATCACATTCCAGAGGCCACTGTAATCAACGGCAGGGTGATCGTGAATCATCTTCAGTGTGAAGACAACGTCAGCGCTCG
>VBHS01000401.1 GCA_005881295.1 Chloroflexota bacterium | reverse complement strand
CTCGGACGAGCCGCGTGCGACGCGGGCATAGAGGGAGAGAATGCCGCTGCTGTGACGTGGCGGCGGTGGCGTCCAACGTGCGCGGCGCTCGGCCAGCACACGGTCCACCTGGTCCTCGGGGAGTCGCTGGCCTTGCACGCCCACGATCGCCAGCCTGCGCTCGGGCACGTGAATCTCGATCAGGTCGTTCTCCTCAACCAGAGCGATGGGGCCGCCATCCAGGGCTTCGGGGGTGATATGCCCGATACATGGGCCCTTCATCGCTCCAGAGAAGCGTCCGTCGGTGACGATGGCGGTGGTGGTATTGAGCGCGGGATCGGCTGCGATGATCGTCGAGGCGAAGTACATCTCGGGCATGCCGTTGGCACGCGGTCCCTCGTAGCGAATCACTACCACGTCGCCAGGCGTCACCTGACGATCCCGCAGCGCATCAAGGGCCGCCTCCTCATAGTCGAAGACCCGCGCCGGTCCTACATGGGTGTGCATCTCTTTGGGGACCGAGAAGGCCTTGATCACGGCTCCACCGGGAGCCAGGTTACCGCGCAACACGGAGATACCACCATCGGGCCCAAAGGGTTCCGAGCGCGGGCGAATTATCTCGCGCCGAGACGCCTTGACGTTGTTCAAGTAGCTGATCCTCTCGGCGAAGAAGCGGCTGTGCTCGATCTCCTGCAGGTTTTCTCCCAGCATCTTGCCTGTGACGGTGAGGCAGTCCAGATGGAGCATATCGCGGAGCTCCAGCATAATGGCAGGTACACCACCAGCGTACCAGAAGTACTCGACCGGGTACCGTCCAGTGGTCTTGACGTTCGCCAGCACCGGCACCTGGCGATGGATGCGATCGAAGTCATCAATCGTAATCTCGACTCCGGCCTCTCGCGCAATCACCGGCAGGTGGAGCAGCATGTTCGTGGAGCCGCCCACTGCGGCATGGATGATGATGGCGTTCTCGAAGGCCTCACGCGTCAGGATGCGGCGAGGGGTGATCTCCTCCTCAATCAGGTTGAGCACCTGCTTGCCGGTGGCGCGAGCGTAGCGTAGAAGCTGAGAGAGAGGGGCCGGGACAAGTGCCGAGCCCGGCAACGCCAGGCCGAGCGCCTCCGCTATCACCTGGCCGGTACTGGCGCTCCCCATGAATTGGCAGGCACCACATGTTGGACACGCCACGCGCTGTGCCTGATCGAAGTCCTCTTGTGAAAGCTCTCCACGTTCGACAGCCATCCCCATGGGCCAGAGCTGGTCCGAGGTCACGTAGTCGGGCGCGTTGAGTTGGGTGCCACCGGGCAGGTGAATGGCCGGCATGTTGCAGCGGGCGATGGCCAGCAGGTGCGCGGGCACAGACTTATCGTTGCCGGAGATCAGGACCATGCCGTCGTGCGGGTGGCCGAGGGCATGTATCTCGATCATAGCGGCCATGATGTCGCGTGAGACGAGGGAGTAGCTCATCCCTTCGTGCGCCTGGGCGACGCCATCACAGATATCGCTGACGGTGAAGACGGCCGGCTTCCCTCCTACCTCGAACACGCCGTTGCTGACCTCCTCAATGAGCGGTCGGAAGTGGAACGTGCCCGGGTGCCCCATACCATAGGCGCTATCGACGAGCACCTGTGGCTTGTCCAGGTCTTCTTCCGTCCAGTTCATTCCTAAACGCAGCGCGTCGCCCTGGTAATTCACAGAGCGCAGGCGCTGGCTACGCAGTTTTCGTGGATCTGTTGGCATTGGAGTGCTCCTTTCTTGTGTCAGTAAGCAGTCATAATAGCCTCTCCAAGCAAATTGTTGCGTCGAAAGGCTGTCTTTGATCTCAATGCAGCCCAGGGCGCTCATCTCAATTGTGAAGAATATGCGGGCAGGTCTGGAAGCTCCGGTGGCAGGGGACTTTGTAAGGTCCATCCACCGTCAACTACAAGGGTTTGCCCGGTCACATGGCGCGCTTCTGGTGAGGCGAGATACAGGGCGGCAGCTACGATATCCTCCACATACCCGACGCGCCCGTTGGGAGTCACGCTGGCCCAATTCCTTTCAAAATTGGGATCATCTTGTAGCGTGCGTTCAGTGAGGGTCGCGCCCGGGCTGATAGCGTTGGCAGTAATACCATATTTGCCAACTTCCAGCGCGATAGTTTTCGCCATCATCCGAATGCCCGCCTTGGTGATCCCATAAACGCTCAGGTTTACGTGTGCCTGGATGCCGGTCACGGAGGACATCAAGATGATGCGTCCGGGGATGTGTGCATCGATCATGATCCTGGCTGCATACGGGTGAACCAGTTCAACTCCCAGGGTACCATTGATCTGCTGCGCGGCTCTCTGGCAGAGCGCGGGATCGATTTCGTTCAATGCCACCGTGGCTCCTGCGCTGGCGAAGGCCTGGCACAGCGCATAGCCAATCCCTGTTCCAGCTCCGGTGATGAGAACGGCTTTTCCAGAAAAGGTGCTCACGTGTTCCCTCCTCGCTTTTTTCTTCCTTCTCTCTTCAGTCTCTCACTTCCCTCTCGATCCAAACACTTAATGGCCCAAGTGTTGTAAATCCTACATGTAATGCTATCGTGAGGCTCTCATCTCTTTCATAGCCAACAATGGGGAGCGAGGGATAGTGGGTACCTATCATGCCGAGGAATCCTTCCCAGTACAGTTCTGCCCCATCTGGTGGCGTAAAGGTATTAGAGAGTCCAACGACTTCTGTAGTCCTGTTGGCAATAGCTCCTGCGACGATGTGGTGATCTATGTAAGCAGCCATGATACAGATTTCTGCATTTTCTAATAAAGCTGGCAGAAAGAGGCGGTTGGTAGACGGGGCTGTTCCAGACCATGCTTCTTCCCAGCGTGCAAGTTCTTCTTCTGATACTATTCGCTCCCACCGGAGGTCTGTCGTTGCATGACCACGAAAGGCAGTATGTGCTTGTCTGAGAATCCATTGCGCTTGAAACAGATGATGAAATCCGAAGGGGGCGAGGTCTAAGCGGGCAAAACTATCTTTTACGGAGACAGTGTGACCTCTCTTCGCGGTGAGAAGGTCTACGATAGGCTCTTTTTGGAGATCACGTTCTGCTGCTGATGAAAGAGTCACGAGATTGGGATAATAGACGGGGGTTTGATGCCGGTTCACCCATACCGTTTCGAGAAATTCTCCTGGCACGTTATGCGATCGACAGACGCTATCACACCAGACGGCATTATTATATGCTGCTAATTGAAGAAGATGACTCCTGGTCTCCATCCTGCTGTTGGTCTCATCCTTTCTTAGGAAGCTGGCAGCAATCTGCACGCTCGCTGATGGGATCATAGCCCTTTTACCAGTACTGACGTATCGTAATGAGCGAGGAGATCAGCGGGGCCATCATAGATCATGATCGCCCCCGCCAGGTCCTTATCACTCCAGCCACCACAGCGAAACGCAATGGTCTTGATATTCACTTTCGCTGCCGCTTCAATATCGTAGGCCGTATCGCCTATCATGACAAGTTCTTGCGGGCTGCAGCCACTGCGCTGTACTGCGGCAGCTATCACGTCAGGGTCAGGTTTGGAATGTTTCGCCTCTTGCGCCGAGACCTCGTCGGCAAACAATTCAGAGGCGTGCGGACCAATAACCTGGAGCAAATTTTGTAACTCGTCAGGTTCAGCCGAGGTCGCAATGATCAGTTTCAGCCCTTGCTCGTGCATACGCTCAAGCAATTCCATTGCACCGGGAAACGCTTTGAGATGCGGCAAATAGCGCTGCTTGAAGATCTCTTTCCGGCGCTGGCTGATTCGCTTCCCTACCTCTGAATCTTTTGCGATGCCAAGCGTCTCCGGCAATACTTTATCTCCACCCATACCAATCAGTGGACGCACTTTTTCGAAGGGGACCTGGTATCCTTGCTCTGCCATCGCCTCCACCCAGGCGTGCGCGTGCGCATCGTTGCTGTCAACTAACGTCCCATCAATATCAAAAATGACACCTCGTACCTGTGTCATAGTCCTACCTCACCTTCATTTTCCAGTTCTTAAGAGTCACTACAGTGATAGTACGTTGTGCAGGCGGCAGAGAGATACTTATGGTGCCTGGATCAGCGTGCCTGCGGAAGATTAGCGCTGAGTTCGCGTGCTCTTGGTATTGTTAGTCTCCTGAAGGAAGAATTGACCAATTTCGTTAAATGCTTCCAGGGAAAAGTTGCGCAATAGACGCTGTCTTCTTCTGCCTGGTATCGAGTGGCAACTCCATATTCCGCAAGTTCAATATGGTAGCATTTAGGACAATCGTAACACCAAGTAACTACACCCGCTACTCGTTTTGAATATCCTCGATCAATACGCCCGCATCCACTCACAAATCAGCCCTACAAGACCTCTTTTGCTTCTACTTCCGCTAACCTGGCTTGTAGGGCTTAGCTCTGTGACTATTTGATCGTCTGTGATCTCAATTATTTCTGAGGGTCAACACTGCGGGTAAACGGTTGAGCATGATTAACCCAAGCGGCAACCCAAGAATTGTGACACAGAAGAAGTAGCCAATGCTCGCCCAGATGTAGCCTACCCAACAGCCAATAAAGAGAAAGTAAATAATTCTCAAAAGCATCGAGTTTTGCCGTGCACCACTCACATTGACATTTACAATATTGGTAATGCTGCCTGCTGTAGTTGAAGTGGCTACATTGACATTGGTTTGCTGGCTCTGTGGACGAAGCGTTAAAATCTGCGGCAAGCGGTTTAGCATGACGAGCCCAAGTGGTAAAGTAATGATGAGCGCACAAAAGAAAAAACCGATATTGAGCCAGATGTACCCTGCCCACCAACCAATGAACATAAAGTACAACGCGCGTATGAGGAAGCCAGGACTCTTCTGTTGTACGTTGACGTTCACGAAGTTGTTTACATTCATCGATTGTGGCGGCATCATCTGTGGATATGGCTGTAGTGGATAAGGTTGTTGTTGAGGGTATTGCTGTGGTTGACCATACATTGGTGGTGGATACATTGGTTGCTGTGGCTGTTGACCATATGGTGGAAGAGGATAGGGTTGCTGCGGTGGATATTGTTGGGACGGTTGTCCATAAGGTGGTGGCGGATATATCGGTTGTAGGGTTGGTGGTTGTGGATGCCAGATTTCACCTTGTTGCGGAGATTGATAAAGTGGTTCGTTTTTGGGCTGTGGTTGCGAGGTGTCAAAATTTGGTGGCTGTTGTTGCATAAGAACTCTCCCTACTACAAAATATAGTTGATTTATACAGTCATATGATAACATGGAGTGCAAGGTACAAGTGTTCCAGTTTTGGAACTGATACGGGTAAAAAGTTGTCTGAAAAATTGCCACCTATTGATCAGCAGGTTGTGGCGCAGCAGTGATTTGCGACTCCTTAGTGGATACTGTTGCGTTCGCATTCGTAGCGTCGGCTGTTGCGTCTGATGAGGTTACTGGCGTGCCTGAGTGTGCGCCGACGATGCCACAAATGAAAAGTGCCACCGCAGCAATAATGAGGATGAGCAGCACACGCCATCCATTAGTCTTTTTCTGGTGCGGCTGATCATTGTTGTCTTCTGGTGGATAATAATTCATATCCTGGCCCTCCTGCGATGCTCACGATCTGCGAGAAAAACACTATCTCATGTTCTCCCTCATATCCAGGTTCAGTGAGACGCACATGGCATACTTCAGTATACACTTT
>VBHS01000400.1 GCA_005881295.1 Chloroflexota bacterium | reverse complement strand
TGCTCACGTACAGCGTGCCAATAGAACTGGAGGACAGGCTAAGTCCAGGTCAGCTGGTGGCCGTTCCGTACGGGGAGCGACTGGTCGAGGGCATTGCCTGGAGCACAGACACCGCAAATGATGAGGATGGGCTGGAACTGCGCCCAATTTCCGCCATCCTCGATGTTGAACCAGCCCTGTTAGCGCATCAGATAACGCTGGCAGAGTGGGTGTCCGCGTACTATGTGACACCGCTTAGCAGAATCGCCTTCAATATGCTCCCTCCTGGCCTGTTACAGCGTTCGCAGGTGGTGCTACACATGGCGAAAACCGAACGAGAGGAGGCCGGTGAAGGAGGGCTGGAAAAGGCAACCTCGCTGCGTCTCCAGGCCCTGGTCGGCCTGCTGCTGGCGGATGGAGAGTTGGACGTAGAAAAACTCAAAAAGATGCTCGGGCTGAAACGAGCTAAGGAAGTGCTCAAAGAAGCGCTGACGAGCGGCATCGTCGAGCGCGAGGCTCAGCTATCCTCCCCTTTTGCTAAAAAAAGATTGAAGCGTGTCGTGCGGCTCGTCGCTCAGGGAGAGGAGCTGGCGGCGTGGCGGCAGCGCACGGAGGCCCGGATAGGGCAGTACCTGCCTTCTACTACTGCCATCAACATGGCTCCTGATAATGTGCGCCGTCGTCCCAAAAAAAGTACGCCCGATCCCTGGGCCATGACTGGAACAGCGGATGTGTTGACGCTCACCCCGCAAGACAGGGTCAGCCTGCAGGCCCAGCGGCAATTAGCGGCGGTAGACCTGCTACAGAACGAGATGGCCACCAACGGGAACAATGCCCATTACTGGGCTCCAAGCAAGCTCTGTAAGGCTACGAGCCTGACCCCGGCGCAGCTGCAGGCCCTTGTGCGCGAGAACATCGTTGCCATTGAAGTGGTAGAGGTGCGGCGAGATCCATTACAGGGGCGCACTATACCCGCCAGTACGCCACTGACGCTCACGCCGGCACAGGAGCGCGCACTGGAGCATATTTTGGACTTCCTGGCACTTGAGGAGGGAAGCGGGCAGGAATACATCAAGCCGATTCTGCTGCATGGCGTCACCGGAAGCGGCAAGACAGAGGTGTATCTGCAGGCGCTGGCGGCAATTATCGCGCGCGGCAAACGCGGCATCGTGCTGGTGCCGGAAATAGTCCTTACTACGCAGGCTATAGAGCGATTCGCCGGTCGTTTTCCTGGCCGTGTTGCTATCATTCATGGCGATCTCTTCATAGGAGAGCGCTTTGACGAGTGGCAGCGCATTCGTGCGGGCCAGGTCGACGTGGTCATCGGGTCGCGCTCTGCCCTGTTTTCGCCGCTGCCGGACCTTGGGTTGATCATCCTTGACGAAGAGCACGAGCCAGCCTATAAGCAGAGCGAGATGAAGCCGACCTACCACGCGCGAGAGGCGGCAATCGCCCTTGGTCGGGTGCTGCGCATACCTGTTGTGATGGGCAGCGCGACGCCCTCGGTCGAGTCGTTTTATCGCGCCGAGCAGCAAGAATACTCCCTGGCAGAGTTACCCGGGCGTATTGGAGCAGCTCTCCCTCCAGTCGAGGTGATCGACCTGCGCAGCGAACTTCATGCCGGCAATACCAGTATTATCAGCCGCCGCTTGCAGAGCGAGCTGGAACGCGTTTTGCACATGAAACAGCAGGCTATCCTCTTCCTCAATAGACGTGGCGCGGCAAGCTGCGTGCTCTGTCGCGACTGTGGTTTTGTGGTGATGTGTGATCGCTGCGATGTGCCGATGACCTACCACTCGACAGAGCGCATCCTGCTCTGTCACTACTGCAACAGGCAGAGCAAGGTGCTGCATGCGTGCCCCCAGTGTCAGAGTGCAGGTATTCGATATTTTGGATTAGGCACTGAAAAGGTGATGGAGACGATCCAACGCAGCTTCCCCAATGCGCGTTTGTTGCGTTGGGATCGCGATACAGCCACCGACCACCGCGTCCACCGGCAGCTGCTCGATCGTTTTGCCAACCGCGAGGCGGATGTCATGGTGGGGACGCAGATGATCGCCAAGGGACTTGACCTGCCGGGCGTGACACTGGTGGGAGTGGTTTCGGCGGATATCGCGCTCAATTTACCTGACTTCGCCGCGTCAGAGCGGGCTTTTACTTTACTGACGCAGGTGGCAGGGCGCGCTGGACGCGGCGAGGAAGCCGGAACGGTCATTATCCAGACCTTCAACCCGCAGCATTTCTGCATCGATGCCGCCTCTCGTCATGATTACCACGAATTTTATGCCGCGGAGATCGATGCGCGCCGCCGCTATGGCTACCCACCCTTTCGCCGCTTCGTCAAATTTACCTATAGTCACGAGAACCGCCGCCGCTCGCAAAACGAGGCTCTACTGCTGCGCGAGCGCCTGGACGAGTGGATCGAGCGGCTCGGCCTGGTCGATACGGACGTGGTGGGGCCCGCACCCGCCTTGATGGAGCGGGTGCGTAACAAGTATCGCTGGCAAATGATTGTGCGCGGGCCAGACCTGCACCCGCTGCTGCGCGTGGTCGATGCACCCGGCTGGCAGGTCGATATCGACCCGGTGAGTACGCTGTAAATGGCTGGTCTGCCAGTGCTCACCTACTCATCATCCTCATCCCCTCGCGCCTCTTCTAACGCTTCGCGGGTTTCTTGAAACAGGAAGATGAGGAAGACCAGGGCCGCGACATCTTCAGCCCACCACCAGTGGAACAAGGTATTGAGCAGGACGCCCACAAGGACTGCTCCTGCCATGTAGCCACAGGTGAGGGAACTGGCAGCGTCGCCACGTAACGCTCCGCTATCAATGCGAGCGGCTATCCTGCGTTTCGTGAACGCCAACCACGGCATCACCAGAATCGCAGAGGCTGAAATGGCGATGCCAATGGCAGATCCTTCTGATCGTGAACGCGTTACCAGACCATAGATGGAGGTGAAGAGAACGGCAGCTTCCACGACCATCCAGATGATGGTAAAGATTTCGATCCGCACACCAGCGCGGACCTGGGCCGCTCGCCTGGCTTGAACGCTCATTGCTCTCTCCTGTTGATCAATCCCGTCATGAAGGAGATGGAAAAACATATCTCAATGGGAGATAGTTAGTTCACTCATGGCCCCAACTGATAAACCTGGTGGGGGTTATGCGCACAGGCTCGGTATACCTGGTAGCCATCCACTCAGCTGTCCAGCCCATGGACTTCATGAGCGCATCGTACTTTTCCGCATATGTGGGCATGGTAATCTTCAATGTTGGATCATCAAGCAGCGCTGCCTTTCCTTCAATCAACACGACCTCGTTTCCCTGATCGCGAGTCTCCAACGCAAGTACCACGTCCGGGTTGTGCCGTAGGTTGCGAAGCTTCAGATCTTTGGGTTGGCTGAAGATCAGGAAGGTTGCGCCATCCCACAGAAACCAGACGGGTACAAGGTGTGGACGCCCATCGGGCCGTACTGTACTGAGCCAGATTATCAATTCGGAGCGTAAGCGCTGCTCAATATGAGCATCCTTCGGTTGAGCGAGATCAAGCATGAGTAACCCCTATTTGCATTACCTCTTTTGTCTAGCGGAGGCCGATGTACAATTATTCTACCGGGGCAAGGAATTTCGTAGGTGTGATTCGAATAGCCTGTGAATACTCTGCCGCCATAGCTTCAGGCGTCGAACCCATACTCTTGAACATCCGGTCGTATTTTGCGACAAAGGCCGGGAGGGTTGCGCTCACCCCGCTGTTGTTCTCCAGTAATTCCGCTTTTCCCTCGACCTGTATCACGTCGTCGCCATTTTTC
>VBHS01000296.1 GCA_005881295.1 Chloroflexota bacterium | reverse complement strand
GCCGATATGATACTCCCAATCGCACGTCATCCCCAAGTTTCACACCACCTCCACCTGGGCACTCTTTCCCCGCCAATCATCCAGTTCAGGAGGCAATGAGTGCCTTCCCTGGTGCACCAACGCAGGAATGGAAACAAACGCCCCCTTCACAGCCGGTCGTATCACCTGTCCGAGATAAGAAACGACGGAAGAGCCGCAAGCCACTGGTAATTACACTGGTTTTGCTGTTCTTGTTGGTCATAGCCGGTGGTATAGGTACATGGATCGTGCTATACCAGCCTTTCTCCGTAGATGGAATTACACAGCCCCAGCAGCGTTTTAGCGATAGCAGGCTTGGTCTCTCATTCCTTTATCCAAGTGGCTGGCAATCACAGGTAGATCAGCGTAAGGCGACCATCCATTTATTCGATAGTAGCCATACAGCGCAAGTAGATATCGTCGTTGGGACGCCACCGGGCGGAGATCTTGGTCAGTATCTGCAGCAGAAAGCAAACCAGCTTGGCCTCACAGGGATAAAAAGTGGTACGACGCGTTCGTTTGCGGGCGCAGTGTGGCAACAAATTCAGGGAAACGTGCAACAAAGTGGGGCGAGCTATACCGAGACCTTACTAGCAACAACTCATAAAAACAGCATCTTTACTATTATGCTATTAGCCCCCCAGGCAACGTATGCCCAGGAGCAACAAATAGCATTCTCCGGGATCTATGCATCATTTCAGTTTATTTGATGGACAATAAAAGCGCGTAGTGTGGTATACTATGCGAATTGTGAGTCGCGCAAGTCAGAGACGGGGTGTTAGAGACAACTCTATCGATTAAAGTTGGCGCTGTATACTGTCGTGCGTAAACTCAAGGAAACCTGCTGAAAAGTAAAAAGAGAAAGGAGGGCGCAGCAGAGAAACTGGTTGCGCTTACAACATACACGTATGGAAGATATTCGCTTTGAACGGCATTTTCGCACTCCTCACTCGGAGGGCTATTACATCATGCAGGGCAGCAGCGTACAGAGTAATAATCGCCTGGGCACTGTTGATATTCACTTTACGACAACCGCAGTGCATGGGACACTTATTCTAGAACGCGAACTCGAAGAGGCTGACTTGACCAAACTCATTGAGCAAATAGATGAGGACCTCGTACTATCGGCTGATATGCCGCGTGATGATTTTCTTGTCAGTGTCTATGTCGGTAAGGATGTTGGTTTCTATAGCGACGAATATTTTGCTGAAGAGAGCGACAGCAGTACTGGCTTTGACGATGATGAAGAGGAGTAATTCGTCCTCGCACTCTTGATGATGCCCACTAGTCTTCCAGTAGGCCGCGCCGCATCGCATATTTGACAAGTTCGGCGCGGCTATGTAGATTGAGTTTATCCATCACATGGGTACGATGTGTGTCCACCGTTTTAGGACTGATTACCAGGCGTTCAGCGATCTGGTTGTTGGTGTAACCCTCGGCTACTAATTTGAGTATTTCGCGTTCGCGTTCTGTAAGGCTACTGTAACTATCTTTCTCCTCACCGCTGCGTACTCGCTGCAGATAATCTCCCACCATAACGGATTGGGCGGTAGGTGAGAGATAGAATTGTCCGCTGCGTATGACATGTAAAGCAGTAATCAGTTCGGTATCGGCTGCTTCCTTGAGCATGTAACCCGATGCACCGGCTCTTAGCGCCTGGAAGACATATTCCTCATTTTCATGCATCGTGAGTACAAGAACCTTCACCTCTGGTACCAATTTTTTAATTTGTCTCGTCGCTTCAATGCCATTCATATCTGGCATAGTAATATCCATGAGAATGATGTCGGGCTGCAAACGCTGAGCCTCTTGAAGAGCCTGGCGACCGTCCTGCGCTTCACCGACCACCTCCATATCTGGTTGGGCATTCAGCATCATTTTCAGCCCAGCGCGTAAAATTGTATGATCATCAGCGAGTAAGATATGTATCTTCATCGAAACGAATTCCTGTCTTGCATAGATTGCCAGCGATCAGACGTACCATTAAAGATTTGAAGCAATTTTTTGCTCGGCTGGTTTTTCCGCTGGCGTCAGGGGTATATGAACTTCGATAGTTGTGCCGCGTCCGGGGCCACTATGAATAGATAATGAACCATCTAGTAAAACTGCGCGCTCGTTCATTCCTGCCAACCCTAATCCCCGTTCTTGATCGGGAGTTTTGAGTAATGTACCTACATCGAAGCCGCAGCCATCATCTTTAATGGTGACATATACGGTGTCGGCGTCCTCTTTCATAGTGATGAGCACTTTATGGGCATTGGCGTGGCGAGCAGTATTAGTGAGAGATTCCTGCACTATTCTATAGAGAGCTGTCTCTACTTCAGCTGGTAGTCGCTCTTTGAAACCGTGCGCAGCAAATTCAACAACGATTGAGCACTTTTGCTGGTATTCTTTCACGTACCAGCGCAGCGCGGGTAATAAGCCTAAATCGTCAAGCGCGCTAGGGCGCAGATCAATACTCAGGTTGCGAATGGCGCGCAAGGTCTGGTGTGCCAGTTTACGTGTATCGGCGATGCGGTCACGAGCTTCTTGCGTAGTGATCGACTCCTCGAGTATTGCCAGGCTGATCAGTAACGAGGTGAGCACCTGGCTCGTCTCATCGTGAAGTTCCCGTGCGATACGCTTGCGTTCTTGTTCCTGTGCGTTGATAATCTGGCTGGCACGTAGCCGGGTTGCATCATCTATCGCTTCAAGCATCATGTTGAATGTCTGAGCAAGTTGATCAGCTTCGGGGTCAACTCCAGTCGTAGGTGCGCGTAAAGATCGTTCACCCACCTGGACGCGATTCATGACCTTGCCCAGGTCTTGCAAAGGGCGAAAAGCGACCTGCAGTACGACAAAGTTGAGGGCGATACTGACGAGCCAACCCACAACGACGAAGATGATCAGGGAGGTCGGTGTAGCGAGCGCCTGTCGACTGTTGCCGAGATTCGAGGCAAGCCAGGTACCTCCTGTAGCTCCAACGAAGATGATCAAACTATTGGCAAAAAGAACTTTATAGAATACAGGCAAGCTGAGCAGCGGTCTGAAGATCCCAGGTATTCGGGTACTTGTTTGTGTTTCGCTTTTGGAATGGACCATAGTGTTATTTTATTTCACAGCTATTTACAGCTGCAAACTCCTTTGTATACAATACATTGTAGCTATACTCTCAGCAGCATGTCAAATGAAGTACATCGTTGGAATGCGTATCATGTCTGGCTATCGCGATGTTCGGAAGCTGAGCATGAAGCTCGGACTGGAAATCAGGTGTACACTTTAAAAAAATAGGGTGAGCACCTGATGTTCGTAACGATGTGAGCAAGTATTCTATGAACAAGCGTCTTAGGACAGGCTATTTACTCTTCTCAATTGTGTAGAAAGTTCATTACAATTAAGAATGAAGACCGTTCACTCTTGGGACTTAGAAGTAGTGTATCCCTGCCAATGATCGTGCGTGGGGGGGTATCAGCCTTTTCCGTGTGTATGTTATAATCTCTCACAGAGAGTAAGGACTTTTGTGACCAGGCTTCTTTATTTATCCTGTCCTGGTCTGACAACGAGGCATGATCTTTTGAGGAGGCAAAGTGAGCTCTACTAGCAAAAAAAGCTTGCTCGACACAATGACCCAGAAGATGGTCGAGAGTCAAGTTTGGCGTTCAGTGATGCGCCACGGCTATCCCGATACCCCGCTGAACCAGTCTCTGGTTATGATGGGGAATGTATTTCTGCACTTGCACCCCGTGAAAGTCAGCCGCCAGGCGATGAAGATCACCTATACCTGGTGTATGGGTGGTATCTCATTTTTCTTATTCCTGCTGCTGACGCTCACCGGTGTGTTCCTGATGTTCTTTTACATCCCAGAAACACACGTGGCCTATCAGAATATCAACCAGTTGGATAGCGCTGTCTCATTCGGGCAACTGGTGCGTAATATGCATCGTTGGGCTGCTCACCTGATGGTTGTGTCGGTGGCACTGCATATGATACGCGTCTTCTACCATGGCGCATACAAGCCACCAAGAGAGTTCAACTGGGTGGTCGGCGTCTTCCTTTTCTTTGTCACACTCTTTTTGAGTTTCACTGGCTATCTCTTGCCATGGGACCAGATCGCGATTTGGGCTATTACGGTTGGTACAAATCTGGCGCCATATACACCGATTTTAGGCGATACCGTCTATAAAGTGATGGTTGGAGGCTCCGCTGTTGGTCAACCAACATTGATCCGCTTCTATGTGGCTCATGTGATCCTGCTTCCACTCGCTGCAGCGTTATTAATGGCAGTTCACTTCTGGCGTATTCGTAAAGATGGTGGTGAGGCTGGCCCGCCGCCTCCCTCTCGTAGAGAAATTGAAAGCAGCGCAGAGCGTTCCACAGTTGGTGCTGCTCGCTAGTGATTGGGATGTCTCTGCCGTTGGGGAGTGTGCCGTACTCCCTACGGTGCTATGAGTGAGGAGATGCCGAAACTATGTCAATTGAACAAGAACCAAGAACGCAAACGCAGGCTTCTGCGACCCAGAGACGTTATCGCACCCTGGCAGTGGTCAGGCAGGAAGCTATCACTCGTGTAGAGAAGCCACTGGAAGATTCAGTCTTCGTATGGCCCCACCTGCTTGTGCGAGAATTTTTCGCCGCGACGATTGTCACGGTGATGGTTACCTTACTGGCGTTGCAGATCAATGCTCCTCTGGAGTTGCCTGCTAACCCAAATGTGACACCAAATCCAGCAAAAGCTCCCTGGTATTTCCTGGGTTTGCAGGAACTACTCCACTACTTCCCCCCAACCACAGGTGGAGTACTCGTTCCCGGCCTGGTGCTTGTCGCTCTTGCTGTGCTGCCGTATATTGATCGCAATCCCAGCCGTGCCTATGCTGACCGCAAAGTTGCCATCATTACCTTCACCATGTTTCTGATATTCTGGGCAGTAGTGACATTAGCCGGCAGTTTCTTCCGCGGCCCTGGCTGGCTATGGGTGTGGCCCTGGGTGAATATGTACTTCAACTTATAGCCGCGGACAAGACTGAGAGGACTACCTTGATTACCGATGATGTAAATAGACCGCAAATTACGCCGCAGCAGTATGAGGTATTGCATGGTGGCGGCGCCGAAGCGGCGGAGATTGCCAAAGAGCGGTTATCGCGGCGGCGTTTCCTGCGGCGGTCGATGCTTGCCGTGTGGGGTCTATCAACGACTGCCGCTGTTGCGGGTTCGTTGTATATGCTTTACCCGAACCTGGCAGGTCAGTTTGGTTCTGCTCTCAATGTTGGGAAAAAGGCAGATTTTACGGCGGCCAAGCCGTCCGATTTCAAAATAGGTCAGGCTGGCGTTTTCTACCGGCAGGAAGCCAAGACCTACGTGATGCATTTGGCGAAAGATACGCAGTTTCTACTGAACGGTTCCAATCTATCAGACCAGCTGGATGCAGAATCGGTCGTGAAAGATAGCGACGGTTCGTATTGGATCGCGCTGTACCAGCGCTGCGTTCACCTGGGGTGTACGGTCCCATTCAGGGATAATTGCGTCAGCTTCAAATGCCCCTGTCACGGCTCTCATTATAATGTGACTGGTGAATTCCTGGACGGTCCGGCGCCAAGGAGCCTGGATCGCTTCGCCCTCTCCTTCAATGGAGAAGATGTGGTGGTTGACACAGCAACACTCAACAATAAAGTGCCACATCCTGACCAGACAACGCGTTTGATTGCGCCACCAAGCGTAGCATGCAGTGTATAAGGGCATGCGCATGTGCAATGCCCTTATGTTAAAGGTTGTGTATTTATGATCGATCCAATTCAGACCGCAATAAACTTGCTGGTGATTGTGATAGCTGTTGGTGCCTTGCTCTTCGTCTTCTATTCGCGCACCAATGCCGTTGAAAAGACGGGGTATGGGGCACTGATCATGCTCGCTGTTGTCTCTATAATGATCCCGATTTTTTGGATTGTAGAGACGAATAACGAGGCGGTAGCGAAAGCGCAACAACACACCACCTCGGTGCAGAACGGCGCAATGCTCTACGCGCAGTATTGTTATCAGTGTCATGGCACCAAAGGACAGGGGCACACAGGTCCCAAAATCAATGGCAATCCTGCTGTCAGCAATTTGACTGATGCCGACCTGCTGCGCATCATCAGTGCTGGAGTCTATGATACTTCTAATTTAGCGACACCTCTCATGCCCGCTTGGAGCGATCGCTATGGAGGCCCGTTAACTGATGACGACATTCAATATCTCTTTGATCTCATTCGTTCCTCCGACCCGGCCTATCTGCAGAAAAATGGCCTGAGCGGTCCTAATGGCTTTAACCAGATACCGAACTTGATACAGTCGCAGAACCCTACTGCCTATCAGACGGCGGTTGCGCAAGAAAGCACTGGACAATTTGGCAATCCAGTTGATATGACCAAGCAGAACAAGGTGACTATCGATATGGGGGCGCCTCCGGCAGGGGCCACTTGTACGCCCGCCTGCTTTGCGCCTCTGAATGTGAAGGTGAAAGTTGGTACCACTATCACCTGGGTGAATAAGAGTACAACGCCACACACCGTCACAGCCATCCAGGGAACCGATGTCAGCAACATTAAGATTGCCAAGAACATCTTCGATTCTGGCATATCTAACGCTATTACGCCAAATGCGACATACAGCTACACGGTAACTGCAGCCGCCTATAACTTTAATCCGAAAACCCATACAGTTGTCTATTACTGTCAGATTCACCCTTCGATGCTGGCTGAACTGACGATAGTTCAATAAATCAAGCTGTCGAAAGGGATTGCTTCCATGCAACAAGCTCAACAACGGGAAATCCCGGAACGCATGTCCTGGGCGCGAGCAATGATTTTCGCGGTTGGTTACTTTTTCATTGCCGCCCTCCTGATAGGGCAAATCCCGGGATATATTTATAACCAGATGACATCGGCTTCACTGCAAGGGCTGGAACTGGGCATGATCGCATTGGCGGCGACCTGCCTGGCTGGCTTTGTTGTCATTCAGGTTATCGTGTTGCTCTTCGATCCAAAGCCGGTAATACCCCCTGTCGTATTCAGCGCTCTAGGCACGGTTTTAACGCTGGGTGGCCTGGTGATTGCGCTCGCCACTGGTATGACAGGGAATCAGTATTTCCCTAACGCCAACTCTTCCTGGTTCCCGTTACTTGGGGGAAAGGTGTTATGGTTTGAACCAGGCGCGATTGATCTCGTCATGGTTGGGCTGGCAGTGTTGTTTGTCGGTGTCGCCATGGTTTTTTACAGCGTGCTCGCTACACGTGAACGCCATAATCCAGATCGCCGTGACCTGGGAACCACACCGGCAATCAGGGGGATGATTATCGCGGCTATCATGATACTCATCCTCTTTATGGTTGGATACACTCTTTTCAACGACAATGGCCTGGCTTATGCCATCAGTCCAGGAAACCCCGTCCAGGCACAGTTGATCATCGATGCTATCCTCTACATCTGGCTAGGCGCTGCTATTTTTCTGACCCTTGGCGCTTTTGCGCTACGGCTGCACTACCTGATGCGCCCGGTGCGCAAGCGCACAATGTCACCTTTGTACGCGTTTGGCGCTCTTGGCCTGGCGCAAACTGGAGCGATTCTGCTGCTGGTGTGGCTCCTGCTCTATCCTCTTGTTACCTGGATGCATAGCTGGACGTTTATTGGGCTTGGCGACTACCTGACGCTCTGTGCGAAAAAATCGGCTGTTCCTCAAAGTTGTGCCTTTACGCCGCAGGCCGGCTATATCATCGATGCCTTGATCACCACTAACTTCTTTATCCTGCTCATGGCTGCTGTCTGGGCATGGAAATCGCATCGTAACCTTGTGGTGATTAGTAGCGTCACTACCGCAGCTGTGCTTGGCCTGGCTACGTTCCTGGTCCATACCAATCCCACTGAGGTCCTGACGGCCATGATGTTGACCGGCGGTATGCTGGTACTTGCAACGATCTGGACGAGTGTGGCGCGCCGTGAGTTCGCGATTGTTGGTGAAAATAACCTGGGATGCCTTGGTATGTGGTTGGTTTTTGGCACCTGCCTGTTTATCTACGTGGCGTCGTTTGCCTTCTTCTCTATCCCGGTCTTTCCGGGCGACCCAACAGCGCCGAACATACCTTATATCTCTGGTACGATCATCCCTGCGCACCCTGCTCCCAATACGCCGCCAACCCCTGGTCAGGCAGATGGGGTAGTATTGCTCGCAATCATGGGTATTTTGGCCGCGGTCCAATTCTACTTCTTGATGCGGAACCGCTACAAGGTATAGCTGTGCCACATGCTCATTTACGGTTGACATGGTTACTCTACCAGAACCATGTCAACCGATGTGCTTTTCCCGTGCTATAATACAGTCAAATTGTGAGCACGGAGTAATCTCTATGCAAGACGAACGCCCTCTCAAAATCCTGATAATTTCTGCCGAAATGGTGCCTTTTGTCAAAGTTGGTGGCCTGGCCGATGTAGTAGGAGCTTTGCCAAAATCCCTCCAGGCTCTGGGTCATGATATTCGCTTAGCTATGCCTCGTTATGGGCAGGTGGACCCGACACGTTTCCATCTCGAAACGATAGTAGACGCTGTTTCCGTAAATATGAGTAATTTTCAAGTGCCTGTCAGCGTACGACGAGGTACCGTTGGAGATGCGATTCCGGTCTATATGATTGACGCGCCTCGCTATTTTGAGCGCGAGAATATCTATGGCTATACAGATGATGGCGAGCGCTTCATCCTGTTCTGTCGCGGTGTTTTGGAGGCATTGCGGTTCCTGGATTGGTCTCCTGATATTATCCACTGCCATGATTGGCATACGGGCATTGTGCCCAATTGGATGCATACTATTTATCACGATGATCCTTTCTATGCTCAGACTGCCACGGTGTATACCATTCACAATCTGGCCTATCAGGGGATTTTCGGCTATCGCATCCTGGAGGTTGCAGGTGTTGCCGCTCATGGATTTCTTTATCCGCAGATCGCAGAATTAGCAAATGTCGTCGATATCATGGGACGGGGTATCCTTTTTGCTGATGCCATCACGACGGTCAGTGAACGCTATGCCCAGGAAATTTTGACGCCAACTTTTGGCGAGAAACTGGATCATTTGCTCCGCTCGCGCCGCGAGCGGCTCTTCGGTATCCTCAATGGGCTTGATTATGAAGAAATGAATCCAGCAACTGACCACTACATCCATACCAATTTCGATGCACAATCACTTGATAAACGCCCTGAAAACAAGCGCATGCTGCAAGAACAGACACATCTACCAGTGAACTCGGAGGTACCTTTACTGGCGATGATCTCGCGGCTCACCGATCAAAAGGGTTTCGATATGCTGGGACAGATTATTCAGCCACTGCTCGCTCAGGGAGTTCAATTTGTAGTACTGGGCATAGGTGATCAGCACTATCATGAGATGTTTCAAAATCTCGCGGCTCGATATCCTGAACAGGTGGCGATTTTTCTTACCTTCAATACAGAAATAGCGCAGCGCATCTATGCGGGCAGCGATATGTTCCTCATGCCTTCACGGTTTGAGCCCTGCGGCCTCGGTCAGCTCATAGCCATGCGCTATGGTAGCGTTCCTATCGTGCGAGCCGTTGGCGGCCTGGCCGATACCGTTCAGGAGTACAACCCGCGCAGTGGTGAAGGCAACGGTTTTGTCTTCACCAATTATGATCCCTGGGAGTTGTTTGCTGCCATTGTACGTGCGCTTGAACTTTACCGTTTCAAAGATATCTGGCGGAAACTTCAACTGCGGGGGATGGCTGCTGATCACTCCTGGCAGGCGTCGGCTATGCGCTATGTTGAAGTTTACAACAATGCTATAGAATTTCATAAAAGCGGCAAGTGAGCGCTTGCGGTGCACTCTATCTCAAGATACGCGCAGCTGACCACCATATATTGGGCTGAAGGAAGTCCAACCATTTGGGCTACACGATTTCTGACAGTGTTCCAGGAATCCTGTTAGATGAGCTTCCGCCAGGTCTGCCTGGTGGACAATCAATGCCTCAATGGTAGCAGGATTGACGGGTGAACCATATTCTTTGGTATGGTGTGCCAGGATGATGTGGAGCAGATCATCCATTTTCCCTTCTTCAAGTGCAGCTACTTGCTGCGCCTGTTCCTGCACATAGTACATACCCAGGACGATATGTCCAACCATACGACCATGCGGAGTAAACCCGGCGCCAACCTGTCCCTCGAGTTCCTCCAGTTTGCCTATATCATGAAGCAGCGCTCCAGCAAGAACCAGGTCATGATCACATGGATAAAGGCGGGCAGTCAGCTCGGCAATTGTGGTAACGTTTACGGTATGTTCAAGCAGGCCGCCAACAACGGCTCCGTGGTGTCGCACCGCTGCGGGCCAGCGGCGAAAACGTTCCATCACTTCAGTCACGAAACAGTTGTTGAGGAGTATCCTCAGCCCCGGGTCACCGACCTTGTCAATCAAATGCTGAAAATCCACCTCGAGTTGAGCGATAGAGCAGCGTGTGCCTAATGTAAAGCGGTCGGCAGGAATTGAATCATCATTTTGTACGCGCATCAGTTTTATCTGCACCTGGCGAAACAATTTGCCGCTATTTGTTTTACGGCTGGTTACTTCTACTGCAAATAACCAGCCAAAGATGGCGCTATTGACATTCAGTTCGCCGATAACCAGTATCACAGGTGTCAATTCCTGATTTTGGGGCAGCGTTTGGTTTAGCATGAGTAAGTATTCTCCTTCATAATCGGGCTATTTACTATTCAGATACAGCGCTTGATGAAAAAAGCGGAAATGGACGGATTATTTCCGCTTTTTCATTGCTGGCCGGTATGTATGAATCAGAAGACGAAGCAGCAATACTTGTGGATTGACGTTTGTTCAGCCGATGCTATACTAGTACAGGATTGAGAGAATGTTGTGTCTTAATAAGGTACCGGTTCATGTGAAGCAGGAGCCTATTTATACTGAAGGGGACCATGGCCGAGACGAACAGGACGGAGAGCTGGTCAAACGACGCATGGTTTTATCGGCTATGTATGATGTCCTACCCGTTTATGGTTCCGTCGCATTCTGGAGAGCTATTGAAGCGCCGGGGGAAGATGTTTTACCACTCGAAGTCCTGGTGCGTTGTGTGAGAACCGCTGTCAGCCGAGGAGATGATAGCGGGCGAAAGCGCATTTTTGAAGTAATCTTTCGTCGTCTCCACGTCACTAATGAGTGCTGGGCTAACACTGTACTCAAAACAATGAACTTGCAGGGCGTGGAGCAAAGTGCCCTTGTCTGTGACCTTTATGCTGTTGGTAAGCAGCCTGGATCAAGCTGTACAGCAGCGAGATAGTGATCTGTGTGAGCTTGCTATTGAAGATGAAGATGCTCAGAAGGCACTGCTCGCTGTTGAGCAGAGTGATCTACCGCTCCTCATTTTGAGTCTCCCAGACAAGCTTAAATCTGTCGTCTTATTGGTCTTCTGGGAGGGCAAGACGGAGAGGGATACTGCCAGGATACTGGGTATCAGTGATCGAACTGTACGTAACAGGCTGCGAGACGCTTTCGAGGTATTGCGGAATGCGCTTGAGCCAGAAAGAGCATAGCTTCATGGATAGAAAACAAGAAGAGATCGTGCAGCGCATTACTGCCAGTTATGTTGAGGAGGTGCGTTCTGGCCATCAACCAGCCATGAGTGATTACCTGGCACGTTATCCACAGTTCGCCGATGAGATCGCTGATTTTATTGCATATTATCACGCCGTCGAAGTGGGTCTACCGCATGAAACAGATCAGATGCCCATTCTCACCGAGCAATTTCATGAAGCCATAGATACGGCATGGGAGCGTGTAGCGCAATCTCAGGGTCAAGCCACCAGCAAGGTTACCTCGTTGCTAGCAAGGGCAAGAGAATTACATCTCAGCCCGTTCCAGCTGGCTGACAAACTTGGTGTAAGCGCAGACGTGGTGTTGAAACTTGAACGGCATACTATTGAGGCTTCCTCAATACCAGGTGAGCTAATCACGTTACTGGCGAAGGTACTACAACAACCCTCGCAGGTGGTCCAGGCATTCTTTGGTATCACTGTTCAGCAGCGTGTTACCGAAGCGCGAGCTTACTACCGGGTAGACGGACAGGTGCAAAGCTTCCGAGAAGCCATAGAGGAAAGTGCTCAGCTTTCCCAAGACCAGAGACGCAGGTGGCGTGAATTACTAGATCAGGAAGAATTGTAGTTGCGGTTGAAAGAACGCGTGGGGAGGGCACTGTCGGGGGGACAGCCCCAAAATTGGGGAGAAGGGCTGTTTCCGACAGTGCCCACGAATGGGGATGCCAGAGAATTCTTTCTCATGCCAGAAAAAACGGAAAGAAGTGGAACGATTCGTATATGCCACAGAAAATAGCGTATCTTGATTGCCATTCTGGAATAAGTGGAGATATGTTTCTCGGCGCGATGCTTGACGCTGGTCTCTCGCTGGACACACTCAAAACATCGCTGGCTTCACTGCCTGTCGCGGGCTATGATCTGGTCGTTGAAAATATTCACGATAAAGGTATCCGCGGTTCACGTTTAACTGTAGTGACGTCTGAACAGGAGCAACCGGCACGTCACCTTTCGGATATATCATCAATTTTGTACGCATCAACCCTGCCTGCCCCTGTGCGCGATACCTCCCTTGCCATCTTCCAGCGCCTGGCGGACGCGGAAGCGAGTGTTCATGGTACATCCATTGAAGAGGTCCACTTTCATGAAGTTGGAGCTATTGATGCTCTGGTAGATATTACCGGCGCGGCAATCGCTGTCGAGTCGCTCGGTATCATCCAGCTCTATGCTTCTCCGTTACCGCTTACCAGCGGTCACGTCAATACTGCTCATGGATCGCTGCCAGTTCCCGCGCCGGCTACCTTAGAGATTCTGCGGCGTGTGGCCGCGCCATGGAGACCATGCCCTATCGAAGGAGAGCTAGTGACACCAACAGGGGCAGCGATACTGGCAACACTGGCGCGCTTTGAAACGCCAGCGATCGCCATTGATAGGGTAGGCTACGGTTTTGGTCGGAAAAACCTCCCCTGGCCTAACTGCCTGCGCCTTTGCCTTGGACAGGGTCAGAGTTTGCTTGATGCAGGCGAGGATGGACAGGCCGATACGGACTGGGTCACGGTAATAGAGAGCAATATCGATAACATGAGCGGGGAACTGCTGGGTGGCTTGATGGAAACGCTACTTGCCGCCGGTGCATTGGATGTCAGCTATACACCTATACAAATGAAAAAAAATCGGCCTGCCGTTATGATCACCCTGATTTGCCCGGTAGAAGCTGGAGAGAGGCTGGCTCTGATGCTGCTGCGTGAGACCAGCACGCTGGGAGTACGAATACAGCAAATCCAGCGGCGGAAAGCTCAGCGCACACAGGAGCGTATCGAAACACTCATTGGCCCGGTAGTTGTGAAGGTCAAGCGCCTTGGAAATCGTATTATCAGCGCTTTGCCAGAGTATGAGGAATGCATACGTATCTCCAGGGAGCGTAACATGCCCCTGGAGGAGGTGTATGCAGTTGCTCAGCAGGCCATTGCAACGATATTGTAGGGTTTGTTTCACTGGTTTTCATTGAAGTTCTGAACTTGCGGGAAATACTGATTCGGTTGTTGTTTGTTATAATAATATAGATTGAGAGAAAAAACGATATGAAGTAGATTCAGTACCTTGCTGGAAACCGAGCACATCATGGACTTTAAAGATTGGCGTAAATCGCCCGATAAAACAACGACAGACGCGGAAACTGCCCCTAAAAGAAAGTATTATGGCAAAAAATTCGAGGACTATGTTAGTGAGCAGATTCGCGAGGCCCAGGAACGAGGAGCATTTGATAACCTGCAGGGCATGGGCAAACCATTGAACCTCGATGACAATCACTATGCTGGCGATAAAGCTATGGGCTATAACCTGCTCAAAAGTAATGGCTTTGCGCCAAAAGAGATTGAACTGGCCAAAGAGATACGCACTGAGTTTGAGCGCGTTGAAGCGAAAGTCGCAAAATTGCGTCACCAGGGACGAGCGTTGCGGTCACGCCGCGTTCCACCTTTTGCCAGCGAGAAACGTGCTTTCAACACTATGGTAGAGAAAACAGCGGTTGAATATGAGAAGGTCCTGCAAGAGTTAAATCGCAAAATCCTGACGCTCAATTTGATGGTCCCAAGTGTGATGCATCAACCCATGTTTGATGTTGCGAAACTACTGCAGGATTTTCGCGACGCGTGTCCCCGCTTCGAGTAAGTGCTTTGAAAGCCGAAAATGCAAAACTACATTGGAGAGAGACACATGAGAAGGATAGTTGGGAAGAGGTATTACCATCAGAGGAATAAAAAGAGCCGGTGGTCAGGATCGAACTGACGGCCCATGCTTTACGAAAGCATTGCTCTACCGCTGAGCTACACCGGCTAGTGAAAAACGTTGATTGTTAAATTCACGAAAGTGCTACTCTACCAACTGAGCTACATCGGCTAATGGCTTGTCTTTACAATATGTCAATACACATCTCTGACCTAAGGGATTATAAACCCAAATTATCGCTCATGTCAAGCATTTTTAAGCGCGTCCCCTTGCTCTCCTGTCCTGGTTTGTGGAGTACGAGCCAGATGGTCATGTTACTGTTCCATCCAGCATCAGCTAATAAGCTAACAGGCGATTAGTACTACCTTTGTCGATTATCTTGTTGTTTCTGCTGAGAGAAACGTCTATAAGAGTAGAAAAAGCTGGCTGGTTAGCAAGGAGTTTTGTTGAGATGAGCGAGGAAAGAGCCCACGTATCGCCGTCTGATGAAAAAACTGTGTTGATAGTGGATGATGATCG
>VBHS01000399.1 GCA_005881295.1 Chloroflexota bacterium | reverse complement strand
CGAGAAGAATGGGGTCAGACGAGCGCCCTGGTGTCCAACAAAAGACTGAAAATTGATTGTGGTATCCTCTCCAGACGTATTCCCAAACACGATAATGGTGCCTTCGGGGGCAACCAGCCGGACTGCAGCCGCCAGCGAAGAGCCACCGACCGACTCTAAAATGAGATCAAACAGGCCATCGGCCTCCTGGATATCAGTAATTACTGCGGCTGCTCCTAGTTCGCGCAACCCAGCAGCCCGCTCAGGCCGACCGACGATCCCTGTCACCTCTGCCCCAGCCAGTGCGGCGAGTTGAACCGCGAAGCGACCTACTCCACCAGCTGCTCCAGTAATGAGAACCCGGCGACCCAGCAGCGACCCCCCAAGGCGCACCATGCGCAGGGCCGTGCGTCCAGCAACAGGTAACGTTGCGGCGGCAGCAAAGCTGACGGTATCTGGAAGAACAGCCAGGCGTTTGGTAGAGACAGCAACCCGCTGGGCCCAACCAGCACTGTCAACAAGCCCTACGATCCGCGTTCCCTCTCCGGGTCCACTCCCGTCTGCTGCGGTTTGTACCACGATGCCCGCAATATCCTGTCCAGGACGCCACCCTTCCGGACGGCTCTTTAGCAAGTACAGTTCTCCACGGTTCAACGAAAAGGTCTGAACGGCTACTATCACCTCATCAGCAGCTGCTTCTGGCTCAGCGACATCGCGCAGTTCAACAGCGGTTTGCTTCGTCGGAGTATTCACTAGCGCTAGCATCTTTATCTGCTCCATTAAATGTAGTAAAACGTGTTCACCACATTCTTTGTTGTTCCTGCTTCATCCACAGGTGCCCTGGGACTTACGTCCTGAATGGCTACAATCACCTCATCGGCAGCTGCTTCCGGCTCAGCGACATCGCGCAGTTCAACAGCGGTTTGCTTCGTCGGAGTATTCACTAGCGCTAGCATCTTTATCTCCTTTATACATATTACTTCCCCATTACATACCAGTCAGGCAGTGAGAAGGCTTCACATATCACTGTTTCCTGCCTGCTTTTGGAACGGATATCTGAAATAGCCACCACAGCAGCGAATTACTTCGATGGAGTCTGAGCTCGTGCATTGCGCCAGAGATCGACACGACGTTCTATCTGCTTGATGGTGAAACGAATGGCGGAGGTATCGTTCGTTTTCAAATAGATGGAGACTACCTGGCTGACGGTGGTCAGACCCATTTGCTTGACATAGTCATCATGTATGTATTGGAACCAGTCGGAAATACTCGCATCCCAGGTGGCGTAGCGCCGATAGCCGTGGAAGTCCTGGCAGTGACACGTCACCGTTGTCGGTGTGGGCAGCGGGCCCAGGGAGTGGGTGGCCAGCGACAACCCTTCGGTGCCGAAGATGCTATCGAGCATGAAAAAGGCCAGCGCGTAGATCGGGTCAATGCCGTACTTCACACCCTCCGCGAAAAACAATTGCCCCTTGCCCGCGGCAGGAGAGTGATATTGGGTGAGGATCTGATTGATGAACGCTCCATCAACGCTAGGTTTGCCCAGAATGCTGTATTGATCAGCAGGATAGGGAGTTCTGGTCGTATTAGCAGTAGGCCCTACAGCAGTAGGCGTTATGACCGGTGGAGTCGAAGAGACAGTGGGTACTTGATGCACCGAGCCAAACTCCGCGATTTGCCCGGCTCTCCAGGTATCCACAGCACTCTCCAAGGCACTGATATAGCCAGCAACGTCGTTATGGTCGCTAGCCGGAGCATAGGTCGGGATAATCTGCTCAACAGTCGAGAGGTGCCACGTATCGACGTAGACAACACGGATGAGCGAGTACCACGCATCGAAACCTGCCTCCCACGTTGGAAACGACGAAAAGCCATTATAGCAGGAATATGCCGAGATGCAGCGCAAATTGCCCAGCGAAAGGGTGAACTGCGCCACGCCGGTCGTGCCAAATGAGCTTTCATGCATGAAAAAGGCAAGTGCGAAGACCGGATCAACGCCATACTTCACGCCATCGTCGAAAAGGGCTTGCCCCTTGCCAGCGGCTGGTGAGTGATAGAATGCTAACACCCGGTTGATGAGCGGGACACTCACTGTTGGAGCGCCAAGCACACTGTACGAGGACGTTTGGTGCAAGAGGGACGTGTCGGCATGAGCTTGAGTCGCGATCGCCAGATGAAGAATAAGACAGATCCCCCCGATGGACAAGAGCTTTGAGAAGCGTTTCATGCAATCCTCTTTCCGTTTTTCTCTTACATCCTGCTCTTACATACAATCATACGATATTTGCGCGAGTTTTAAAAGCCTCAGCAACGACAAAGCATCAACACGGATACTTCACAAAATTTGAGGATGAGGCTTGAATTACGTCAATAATGGTAGAGGGTGGTAAGGATTTAGCTATTGTTGGTGTAACATTTCACATAAACATTACATTATTGCCAGTAACACTTTCCGCTAGTCGGTGAAAGTGAGTGTGAAAAAATGAACACATTACGATTTCAGCAGCAGTCACAGACACTATCTCAGCGTCACCTCTACTCCGGGAAACCGCTTGCAACACTTGCTATCGCTTCTGCAGTCTCGACGTTTCTGATCTCTGGTGTCTCTGTCTTTCAGAGTAGCCTCGGCTGGGCAAGCGGCCCGTTAGCCATCATGGGCATCACGATCTACCTGCTGGTAATTGCTACCATTATGAGATTTGACTGGCGTGGCTTTCTAACCATGAATGGATTCCTGAAATGGAAGTCTATGACTGGCAAGCAAAGGCTTATTGCCGGTTGCCTTTTTGTAGCGTTGAATGTAGTCGTTCTCGGTACCTACTTAACGCAAGCGTATCAGACGTACCGTTGCTATAAGAAATTAGAACCGTTAAGACGTCAACGCAAGATAGCCGAGCTAGAAGCCGATCTTGGCATGATGCCGCAAACCGAGGGAAACTGTCACAGGTGTCATCAGTCATTGCAATTGGGCGCAGAATTTTGTGCCTATTGCGGGGAAAGTGTGATGGAACGACCTCGCGTCTGTCCAGAATGTTCTACAATTACGCTGCCAGATGCCAGGTGGTGCCCTGCGTGCGGCGCGCAACTTGATACGTGAGCCTACTAACATTAATAGTGATAATTTGAGGGCCTTCCTTTCTGCCTGAGCACTACCTTGTTTGCTGAAAGGATTGGCCCGTTCTGATTCTTCATTCCCCTATGTGGGGGAGATACATTCTGATCTATTGGAAGTACAGGAAGTGAAATCTCCACGCGGGAACATCCACATAGAGTCCTTGCAATTGCAACTCGCTGCCATCACGTTCGAATAGAGCACCGCCGAGCACGTCCTTCAGCTGCCAGCCTCTCCCGGCCAGGTCGTTCCAGTGCAGCTGCACGCGCGCTTGCGATGGGTACTCCGAGAGGTTCACGATAACTACGTAACGCACCTCATCCTGACTCCAGCACCATGCCACCAGATTTAAGTAGCTTCTGTTGTCGGGCCAACCCATACGCTCGCACGACTGCCACTCGCTCTCAGGCAGTCCCGAATCCTTGACCGCTGCCAGCAGTTTCTCGTAGAACGCCCGTAGGTCCTCATCAATCTGTTCGAGCGGACGACGTGCCAGGAAAACAGGCGGCCTGACCCGCCGCCCTTCGCATTGACCCTCGTACAAGAGTTTCGCTCCAGGCAGCGTCATCATCGTCACCGCGGCCGCGCGTTCTTTTTCCGGCGAGAACGTTGCCGCCGCGCGCGGCTCGTCATGGTTCTCGATGAAACGCACCAGCTTGTCCTGGTAATCGAGCTTAGCAGTAAGGTGCTGTCGAACGCTTTCCGCATTGTCGTGTTCGAGCCGGTCGTAGAACCGCTTGTCGTAACAATAGTCGAAGCCGAGCTGCTGTAGATCCCATTCCAGGTCCCAGTAGGCTTCCGCCACCAAAAGCACGTTGGGATGCTGGAGCCGCACAGCGGAGATCACCTCGCTCCAGTACTCTTCTGGCGGGTGCATGCCCACACGCGCACCCCACGTGCGTTCAAAGATGTTGTTGAGTAGCAGCATTGCCATATCGCAACGCATCCCGTCGCATTGCCCGGCGACCATATTCAATGTCTCGCCGGTCGCCCACCGCAAGCGCGGGCTGAAGGCGTTGAGCTGCGCGACATCCTGCCATGGTGAAAAGTACGGATCACGCCCGTTGGCAATCACCGTTCCGCTCACCTCAAAAAATTCGCTTGGCGCTCGCATCAGATCCTCGTGCGTCCCTTGCACGAAGTATTCA
>VBHS01000398.1 GCA_005881295.1 Chloroflexota bacterium | reverse complement strand
CTTGTAGCCTGGACAACCACTATGGTTGTCCAGTTAACTCGAAGTCGAAGGGGTTGTGGATTCGTCAGAGAGAGCGGGATAACGGGCATCTTCAGCTCGTTGGTGCATATGATATTCGTGCACACCCTTCTTCAAGGTCCCCAGCGCCAGTGTTGCACAGGTTGGACGGGTCATGACCAGCTCACGTCCAAGCTGTTCAATGAGGTCCTCAAAACTCATTTGCTCGATCTCATCCGCCGTCTTCCCTGGCGTAATTTCCGTAACGTAAGAGGCCGCGGCCCGGCTAATCGTACAGCCCTCACCTTCCCAGTTGACAGCTTCCAACTTGCCTTCCTTGTCGAAGCGAGCGTGCATCGTGATAATGTCGGCACAGCCAGGATTGCCGCCAGTGAGGCTGACATCGGCATGTTCCAACGGGCCACTGTTGCGCGGATTTTCATAATGATCCATCAGAAATTCAATGGCTTCTTGACGATCCATATTGGTTTTCTCCATGAGAGTCTATGAAAAGTGAGTGGGCGCAACCTGTTGCGCCCGCTCATGTAGTCACTATACACCTATCAGGTGCGCTGAGGCATTCCAACAGCTATGGTTTCTCGATTGGCGCCTTGACCAGGTTGCCCCACTCGGTCCATGAGCCATCATAGTTACGCACGCGTGGATACCCCAGCAAATATGTCAGCACAAACCAGGTATGAGCTGAACGTTCACCAATGCGGCAGTAGGAAATGACATCTTTATCAGGTGTGATTTCCCGGCTGAGGTAGAGCTGGCGCAGTTCTTCAGGAGACTTGAATGTTCCATCCGAGTTGGCAGCCATACCCCATGGAATGCTCTTCGCACCAGGAATGTGGCCACCGCGCTGGGCTCCCTCCTGAGGGTAGTTGACCATGTGTATTAACTCGCCGGTAAATTCCTGGGGAGAGCGCACATCGATCAGGCCACGACCAGGATTCTTGAGCCCACTGGCAACGTCGTCGCGGAAAGCGCGGATGCTCTCGTCCATGGGCTGCGCGTGATATGTTGTTGCTGCAAAATGAGGGATTTCCTTCGTCATTGGACGCTGCTCTGCCTCCCACTTCTGCCGCCCACCATTCATGATCCTCATATCCTTGTGCCCATACATCGAGAACAGCCAGAACGAATAGCACGCGTACCAGTTGTTCTTATCGCCGTACAGGACAATGGTGGTATCATTGTTGATGCCCCAGCGGCTCATGAGCTCCTCGAAGCCCTTCTGGTGCACGAAATCGCGCGTTACCGGGTCCTGCACATCGACATGCCAGTCGAGCTTGACTGCACCTGGCAAGTGACCAACTTCATACAACAATACATCTTCATCTACCTCGATCAGGCGAATATTGGGGTCGTTGAGATGTTCGGCAACCCAACTTGTCTCTACCAACACCTCAGGATGTACGTAACCAGACACGGCTCCCTGGCCGGTTGTGGCGGAATCAGTTCCAGCCATCTGTAATGTCCTCCCTAAAATAGATTAAAATGTGTAATTCACCAACTCGCTATCAGGCATTAGAGGTGAAATTCAAACGAAGCCCCGCTTCTTTAAAAGATAACAAAGTTGATACACTTTATATTCTACCCCAGAGGTCGGAATTAAGCAAGTGAGGAAAATTGGGAAGCTTTCACCACTTCAATCGTTCCACCAGGCCTGTATTGCGATGCGCGACACGGTCATTTCTCACCGCCCATTCTAAAGCACGCTGTTGTCCTACCAGCACGCAGAGTCGCTTAGCCCGTGTTATGGCTGTATAGAGAAGATTGCGCTGCAAAAGCATGGAGTGTTCCCTGGTGAGAGGCACGACAATGGCGGGATATTCACTGCCCTGACTTTTATGAACCGTGACGGCATAGGCCAGGATAAGTTCGTCCAGTTCCGCAAACTCATAGCTGACGAGCATGGGACCAGCTTCTTCCAAAAATTCTACTTTGATGTTGGAGTTCTCTTTATTGATGCTGCGTACCCAACCGACGTCTCCATTAAAAATTCCTTTGTCATAATTGTTGCGTACCTGCATAACTTTGTCACCCACGCGTATGATGCGACCTCCCCACTCGACCTCTGCAAAAGCCCTGGGGTTCAACCGCGCCTGTAGCTCTTCATTGAGGATGGTCACTCCTACCGGTCCTCTATACATCGGCGCGAGAACCTGGATATCGGTAATAGGGTTCAGCCCATAGCGCGCAGGCAGGCGACGATGTACAAGATCAAGCACAAGTCGCTGCGTACGAACGGGGTCCTCTTCAGACAGGAAGAAGAAATCGCCTGCAGCCTCACTTTTCAAATGCGGCATCTTCCCGGCATTGATGCGGTGTGCGTTGACAATAATTTTGCTCTGCTGGGCCTGGCGAAAAAGCTCCATCAAGCGTACCGAAGGAATGGCCTCGCTCCTCAAAAGGTCTCTCAGCACATTCCCCGGACCTACAGAGGGCAGTTGGTCAGCATCACCTACCAGCAGCAGGTGCGCTTCTTTTGGCAGCGCTTTGAGCAAATGATAAAAGAGCAGGATATCGACCATCGAGAACTCATCGACAATGACAAACTGATACGGCAGCGGGTTCTCTTCATTGCGCTGGAAGGTATTGTCATGCGGCGAATATTCAAGCAGGCGATGCAGCGTTTTCGCCTGGAAAGCCGTTCCCTGCGCGCCTGTGGCCTCGGAGAGCCGCTTGGCGGCACGTCCTGTTGGAGCGGCAAGGGCAACATCGATCTTGCGTTTGCGCAACAACATCAGCAAGGCGCGAATGGATGTCGATTTTCCCGTACCTGGCCCACCCGTGAGGATACTTACCTTTCTATTGTAGGCCGTTTGCACCGCCTCCCGCTGCTTCTCGGTGAGTTGCATTTTCCCATTCTGCGCCAGCCTCGTAAATACTGCGTCCCATAACTGTTGGTTCGCAGGGGGGAGTCCGCTAGGCGAGTGTAAAAGGATGCGTAAGAGTCTTGCCGAACCCTGCTCGGCATACCAGAACGGAGCGAAATAGACGCGCTGCTGCGGTTCTGGTTCCTCGACTTCACTCCAATCAATGGGGTATTCTTCATCATCGATTTCGGAACGCGTTACCGGCTGTGCAGGCAGAGGAGGTTCAATAAACGCATTGTGTTCGCAGCGCAGTTGTTCCAATGCTGCCGGCAAGGCATCATATGGAGCCTGTAAGATGTTGGCGGCGCGAGTGAACAATTCAGCTGCTTGTAGATGCGCGTGGCGATGTTCATCGACACATTGTGCGTCTGCAGGAAGAGATGCAGTTCTTTGATCTCGCTCTGCTCGGCCAGCGTCTTGATTATTTGTTCCCGGTCTTTAGCGCCGATGCCCTTCACTTCGCTTAACCGTTCGGGCTGTTGCTCCATAATTGCGAGCGTCTGTATACCAAATTGCTCCACAATTAATTTGGCCTTCTTTGGCCCGATGCCCTTGATTAAACCCGAACTCAGGTAGCGAGTGATACCCTCGACAGAAGCAGGCAGGCGTTGCACAAAGCTCGTGACATGCAGTTGACGGCCATATTTGGGATCCTTTTCCCACTCACCTTCAACCGACAAGAGCTCTCCCACGTGTACTCCCGGCAACATCCCCACGATGGTCATCAGGTCGTCACGAAAGAGTCGCCCACTATCTTTAGGACGAAAACGGGCGACGGTATAATGGTTGTCCTCGTTGCGAAAGACGATATTTTCTACTGAACCTTCGAGTGTTGACATACTAAAACATTCCATCTAATGGACAAGAGGTTGGAAATCGTACCTATGTACCTTAATCTTAGCACATCGAACGCTTCTTTACCTGGAGCGTGACATTTCTCCTCCCTTAACCGCTTAAAATAGAGTATCTACAAAACATTTCACAACTATAGAAAGTTTAATGCACCATGCCCGATACACCACAACACAATCATGATGAACAAAAATCACAGGTACAGGATTATTTCTCACGAACAGCGGAAAGCTATGTGAGTAGCTTCTCGCATAAAAGTGGAGACGACTTACAGCGTCTGGTCGAATTAGGGGAGTGGGATAAGGGACAGCAAGCGCTGGATATCGCAACTGGCGGTGGTCATACCGCGCTGGCAATTGCGCCTTATGTTGCGCAGGTAACCGTCAGCGATCTGACGCCTCGCATGTTAGAAAAGGCGCGCGAATACCTCACTGTACAGGGTGTGACTAATGCTCACTATGTCGTTGCAGATGCGGAACATTTGCCGTTTGCGGCAGAAACCTTCGACCGGGTCACCTGTCGCATCGCCGCGCACCACTTCCCGAACGTTGCCAGGGCTGTAAACGAAGTAGCGCGTGTGCTAAAAGTGGGAGGGATCTACCTGCTGATCGATTGTATGGCTCCCAGCGATCCCGAACTTGATAGCTTCGACAATACCGTTGAAAAATGGCGCGATTCCTCGCATGGACGGTCCTGTACGCCCGAAGAGTGGCAGGCATTCTTTACCCAGGCAGGTTTGCAGGTAGAGCACCAGGAATTTTTCCGTAAGACGCACCACTACGACGATTGGACACTGCGCTCTCAACTCCCCGGCAGTGAAAAAGTGGAACTGGAGCGGTTTATACTAGAAAGTAGTCC
>VBHS01000414.1 GCA_005881295.1 Chloroflexota bacterium | reverse complement strand
ATCGCGGAAAGCCTGAATGGGGGTCCACTCGTCTGAGCCGTACTTTTGATTGATTTCGTCAATGATTTTCAGAACATCCACGTCGTATCGCTGATATATTGGCAGAGCCTGGCGCGAGGGCACGAGGAACGCCAGGAAATTGACTTTGCCCAGCAGTTCAGGATGTTCATCGAGCAGCCGGGCATACGCCTGGAAGCCGCGTACGATATTCTTGGTCGGCTCAATGCGATCCACACGCATAATTGTTTGTTCACCCAACAGTGGCTTGATTTTTTCGGAAGCGCGTTTGCCCGCCGCGCTCTCTACCACGCGGCGTTCCTCGGTGACCGAGATAGAGATGGGATAGGCGCGTACCTGGGTGCGGCGCCCCTGCCACCAGATGGCTCCCTCTTCAAAGTCGACGACGGCACCTTCGAGCAAGGTACGCGCGCCTTCTAAGAAGTTGCGAGCGTCGCGCTCGGTCTGGAAGCCAATGATATCGTTGCCAACCAGTCCACTATAGATAGCATGGGTGATGTTGCTGGGCAAAAAATGCCAGCAGCGGACATCAGGCCAGGGGATGTGGATGAATTGTTGCATGATCACGGAGGGGTGATCTTTACGGATCATCTCCGGTGCCAGGTAGAGATGGTAATCATGCAGCATGACAACAGCGGGGCCCTCCTCACGTTCGATTTCTACATTTACGGCATCGGCGATAGCGCGGTTAGCGACACAGTAGCCATTTGTCCAGGCATCCTGTATTCTGCGGGTGAACGCGGAATCCTCGTTGGGATTGTAAAGGTAGTGCTGTAAGAACCAGAGCACCTGGTTGCTAAAACCTTCGTAGTGTTTCCGGTAGGCAGATTTTGGGATAGCGACATAGCGAAGCTGCATCTTTTGACCACGTATTGGCGAAAGGAGTAATCCCTCGTTTTGCTGCTGCGCTTCTTTTAACGCAACACGGTCACCTTCGGTCATCGCCATCGCAACCCAGGTTACTTCCATGCGATTGCCTGCATCTATCAATGCAGTAACCATGCCGCCAGCCCCTCGACGGTGTTTCAAGGTCTTGTCGTGGCTCAAATTGTATTCGACGGGGCCACGATTTGAAGCAATAATAAGACGGTTGGCGTGTATCTGCTGCGGTTGAGCTTGAGCCAAAGTAGGTTGTGTCTTCATCTGCGTTGGCATCAGTTTCACGGGTTTATCCTTTCTAACAGGCGCGTGCTGCTCTTATCTTGAGCTGGCGTGACCGTAACCGGGTGGTCTCGCCGCGAACCTGCCAACATCCATTGGTACGTTCTGAAAACAGGCACATAAAGATTGCGCATGCCGATGCACAAAAAACCCTTTAGTATAATACCACATTCAGGCAAAGTCAGGGAAAATGAACCTGGGGGTTATATATCACAATCCGGTATCAATGATGTTGTTTCATGTTGGCCTTTGACTATTCTGTAGAGGTTTGGTAGGTAAACGCTCTACTCTATAATACGTTTTTTCCCCGTTTCTAGACTCAGGTAGTACAATACTGTGTGAAATATAGATTAGAAAGAGGGTTGTATTATGGCAAGGATTGATGGACGCTCACCTAACCAGTTGCGACCGGTGCACTTCATCGTCGATTTTCTGGATTATGCCGAGGGGTCGGTGCTGATAGAGACTGGCAAAACGCGGGTGCTGTGCGCTGCCAGCGTGGAAGAGAAAGTCCCCCCATTTTTAGAGGGAAAAGGACAGGGTTGGGTTACAGCCGAGTATGACATGCTGCCGCGTGCGACCAATACGCGCAATGCGCGCGAGCGTAGTGGAAAGATAAGCGGGCGCACGCAGGAGATTCAGCGTTTGATAGGCCGTTCCCTGCGTGCGGCGGTGGATATGCAGGTGCTGGGTGAGCGCACGATCACCGTTGATTGTGACGTTCTGCAAGCTGATGGAGGTACGCGCACGGCATCCATCACCGGTGCTTACGTGGCTCTCTATCGCGCCTGTTCACTCCTGATGAAACGTGGTTTACTGGCGGTACATCCAGTTCGCACAGCGGTGGCCGCTACCAGCGCCGGGGTTGTAGGGGGCGAAATTCTGCTGGACCTATGTTACGCTGAAGATTCGCGGGCTGAAGTCGATTTTAACGTTGTAATGACCGCGCAGCACGAGTTTATTGAGGTACAGGGCACAGGCGAGGGCGGCGTTTTTAGCCGGGCTACGATGGATAAGATTATCGCGCTGGCAGAGCAGGGTATCGACGAGTTGTTAGAGGCGCAACGCAATTATATCTAAGTGGACGGTACTATGGTACCCTGTTTCTATTGAGAGCCTGATCCCATACGTTTTGGGTAATAGTGAGGATGTATTTTGTAGCAGCATGACCCATTCTTACCGAAAAGTTTACAAAACTTGCACATGTAGGGGGCTCATGTTAGAATTTCCCATCGAGAACCTGTGAAGTTATTGTCCTGTCGGACCAGCGGCGGGTCGAGAGGAGCTCGTATTGAAAGCGAAGATAGACCGAAGATGGTTTTGGCGCATAGTTGATTTCATCAATCCATTACGCGACCCGAGCTTGACTGTGGCTGTCGTTCTAACATTTATTGAAGAGGCGGGACAACACGAGGATACCTGGTATTGGATTATCGTTATAGGGCTGGTTAACTGGCTGGCCGAAGAGATCGTGATTGGTGGATTACCGAATTATGCTGATAGCATGATGCTGCCTGATGGGACTACGGTGGTGAGGTCCATGCTGGGTGCGAGTGGTATTCATGTGCTGGGTGAATTACCGGCCGGCACAGAGATACCCATGCTGGGGATGCCGAATGGAAAGGTCGCGCCGGATTTCGCGGCCCTGGCGGGGTCAGGTATTTTCCCTGGCGCGGCGCCAGGGATGTATCCCGAGCCTTCTTCTGGCGCGTATGGCGGCATTGCCGGTATGTACAATAATGGTCAGCCGGTGGCGGGTTTCCAGCAGACCGGCGGCAATGAGTTTGCCAGCCAGCAAACCACAGGTGGTCTACCAAAAGCGTTCCCGCAACGTGCCTCGGATGAAGAGGAGCGCCTCCGCCAGCAGCTGGCGATCTACGATCGCCTTATTGACGATTGGATTCAATTCACCGAAGAGAAATGGCGTACCGTTAGCGATAGTCAACTGGGTTGGAAGCCCTTGCGCGGCAGGTGGTCAGGTTGGGAAGATATCTTCCAGGACGCCTATGCTGCTAAGACCTCTGATCCAATGGCGCAAGCGGCGCAGGATGCCGGTGAAGCGACTGTACGGCGATTTGAAAACTCTAAAGAAAAAGGTTCGGCTGCCTCAGCTGTGGCATGTTTCCTGCGCGATATGATGACGCTGCGTCGCGGGTTGGATATGATGTTACCTTCAGAGGAGCGCACATCCGAGACTGAGGTACGGCCAGCGGTGCAATCAACCCAAAGGATGAATTTTACTGGCAACAGTGGATTGTTGCATAATAGTAGCAGTGGTACTGGCAATGGCCCTGGTACTGGTAAATCTACCCAACGCAATTCGCTCATTCGCCGGCCGGCACCAATATATGTAGATGCCGATACAGATAAATAATAGGACTGTTCATGAACACGTATTCTCCGCGCATAGTTCATGTACGCCCGGAACTGGACCGTATGGCTGAATATGTTCCTGGCGAGTCGCCAGAAGCCTTCAGCGTTCGCACGGGTATACCCGTTAGTTGTTTAATAAAGTTAAATAGCAATGAAAGCCCCTATGGTCCGGCCCCGTCAGTACTGAGCGCATTAAGCGATCATAGATGGTACAATAATTATCCTGACACCAATGCAACAGTTTTGCGAACTGCTCTTTCCCATTATACCGGACTCGACGGTCGTTTTATCATCTTAGGTCATGGCAGTATGGAGGTGATCAGTCTCCTCTGGCACATCTTTCTTGCCGCAGGGGATAATATCATCTGTTGCCCTCCCACCTTCTCTCTCTATACCTCCGTCACGACACTTTGTGGCGCTTATATATTAGAAGTACCACGGTCAATTGACTATGAAGTAGATGTCGAGGGAATACTGGAGGCGCTGACGCCAGAAACAAAAATGATTGTCTTGTGCTCACCGAATAATCCCACCGGTAATCCTGTCGCTGAAGCTGATGTGCTGACGCTGCTTGAAACCGGGCGCATTGTGGTGGTCGATGAGGCCTACGTCGAGTTTTCTGATCGACCACGGGGTTACGCGCACCTGGTCCCACAATACAGTAACCTGGTGGTCCTGCGTACCTTTAGCAAGTGGGCGGGATTGGCCGGCCTGCGTATTGGCTATGGCCTGTTCCCAGAATGGATTGGTGCGTATATGCGGCGCGCGCAATGTCCCTTCGAGGTCAATGTCGCCGGTCATATTGCGGCGATTGAGACGCTCAATGACCTGGATTATGTTTTTGGCAACGTGCGTAAAATTGTGCAAGAGCGAGACCGTGTCTACAATGTGCTTGCCAGCCAACCCTACCTGGAGCCCATTCCATCGCAGGGAAACTTCATCCTGGCACGTGTCATCAACGAGGACGTAGATATCCTTCGCGTTCGAGCCATACTTGAATCGCATGGTATCTTGTTACGCTACTTTAGCCACCCGTATCTGCGTGATTTTTTGCGCGTCACGGTAGGTTTGCCTGAGCATACAGATCAGCTGGCGCACGCGCTGTCAAAGGTAACAGGGTAAGTGCTATAGATACCAGAAGGGATGCCGTCTCTGCAAGAGCGGTATCCCTTTTGTGTGTTTGCTGCATAACCTTGCTCCAATCCCCTCTAAAGAGGTACAATACTTTCGCAAGGATATAGAATGGAGGATCTATTTTTATGCCAAATGACATAAATGGAATGACCACGATCGAAGATGTAGGCGCGCGCGAAATTCTGGATTCGCGCGGTAATCCCACTATCGAAGTTGAGATTCTGCTGGTGGGAGGAGAACGTGGAGTAGCCGCGGTTCCCTCGGGCGCGTCAACCGGTGTCCACGAGGCAGTGGAGTTGCGCGATGGCGATAAGAGCCGCTATGGCGGTAAGGGCGTGCTAAACGCTGTTCGTAATGTGAACGATACCATCAGCGATGCTATCATCGGGCTCGATGCCACAGACCAGATCGTGCTGGACGAAGTGATGATCGAGCTGGACGGCACGCCGAACAAGGCGAACCTGGGAGCAAATGCCATCCTCGGCGTCTCCCTGGCGGCGGCAAAGGCGGCAGCCAATGCGCAGCGGGAGCCACTGTACCGTTACTTAGGGGGTGTTTCTGCTCGTACCTTGCCCGTCCCTATGATGAATATCCTGAATGGGGGAAAACACGCCGATAACTCGACCGATATGCAGGAGTATATGGTTCTTCCGGTGGGCGCGTCATCATTTCGTGACGCGCTGCGCATGGGAGCCGAAGTCTACCAGAGCTTGAAAAAGGTGCTGCACGGGAAAAAGCTGAATACTAATGTTGGAGATGAGGGAGGTTTCGCACCATCGCTCAGTTCTAACCGCGAAGCATTGGAGGTTATCGTGGCGGCCATAGATGCGGCGGGCTATAAACCGGGCGTGGATATTTTCCTGGGTATGGACCCGGCGGCCTCGGAGTTTTACGATAATGGTAAATACGTGCTGGCTCGAGAGGGACGTACGCTCACTGCGAGCGAGATGGTCGACCTCTACGCACAGTGGATCTCCGAGTATCCTATCATCACCATCGAGGATGGCCTGAGCCAGGACGACTGGGAGGGTTGGAAGCTCTTGCGGCAGCGCCTGGGCAATCGCATACAACTGGTTGGCGACGACCTGTTCGTGACGAATACGGAGCGGCTTAAACGCGGTATCCAGGAACAGGCAGCTAATTCGATTCTCATTAAGCTCAATCAGATCGGCACCTTGACTGAGACGCTGGAGGCGATCGAGATGGCGAAGC
>VBHS01000413.1 GCA_005881295.1 Chloroflexota bacterium | reverse complement strand
TGAGTGGGGGCCGACCACCCGTTGACCCGGCGGGGGTACTGGCCACGCTACGGGTGATAGAAGCCGCCCAGCAGAGCGCTCACAGCGGGACAACGGTATCATTGTAGCTGCTATTGACAGCTGGAGCGCTACGCAACAATTGCGATAGATTATGTCGTAATTATGACGGAAATTGCGACATAATTTTTTTGGACTTTTACCGCGCTAAAGTCTGATGAAGCACTTACGGAACTTCTTTCCCTCATCTTTCATACTTCCTGATCATATTCTTCTCTTTCGCTTGAGGAACGGAAGCGCTTCATATTTGCTTGGGTAGACAACATAATTCGGTCTGAGTCTGGTGAAACAAAACTTTATCCATTCCTCTCTTATTAATGACCTACCTCTGACGGTAGGACTAATAATGGAGGTTACATGCATTCTAAAACACTCTATAAAGCTATCATGCTCCTCGTGGTCGTCGTTCCCTTTCTTGCTACTGTGCTCGCTATATACTTGCTCTGGGCGCGGGCCGTCAACTGGCCTGATCTCGCGTTGCTGGCTACACTGTACTCTCTCATCGCCCTTGGTGTGACTATTGGTTATCATCGGATGTTGACTCACCGGAGTTTCCGCCCTCATCCTGTCGTGAAGTTGGTCTTGCTCGTTCTAGGCTCCATGTCTTTGGAAGGGTCTGCACTTTCATGGGCGGCAACGCATATCAAGCATCATGCTCATTCTGATCGTGAAGGGGACCCGCATAGCCCCATCGAAGGTTTTTTTCATGCTCATATGGGCTGGCTGTTCAGAGAATCGATGGCTGATCCCAATGTGTATTGTCGCAATCTTGTCAAAGATCCGATCGTTGTCTTTGTCAGCCGCACATTTTTGCTGTGGGTGGCATTGTCACTGGTTATCCCGTTCTTGATTGGTGGCTGGACAGGTCTCCTGTGGGGCGGACTTGTGCGCATCTTCCTCACACACCATGTTACCTGGAGCGTCAATTCTGTATGTCATACTTTTGGGAAGCGTGAGTTCGAGACAAACGACCGGAGCCACAATGAATGGCTTGTTGGCCTGCTCGGTTTTGGTGAAGGCTGGCATAACAATCACCATGCTTTCCCGCGTTCAGCCTTCCACGGGCTGCACTGGTGGCAGTTCGATCTCTCCGGCTATATCATCTGGACGCTCGAACGACTCGGTCTTGCGCGTGAGGTCTATCGTGTCTCGCCCGTCTCGCTCTCACGCCGGTCTACTCATAAACAGAAAAGTGCTGTGACAGTTCCTGCAACGCCGGTACCCGTGGAAGAAGTGGAAAATTCCCAGGTCGACAAAGTACTGATATAGCAGCGGCCAGAAAAAGTCCATTTTTACCAGCGGACACTGGAAGAATACCTGGACGCGGCCCTGGCAGCAGGATTTGAGTTACAGCGCCTATGTGATACCTTGCTGTTAAGAGCAGCATGGTATAGACTGCACAAAGAGGGTTCACTCAGCGAACTGTTCGTTGGCTGATAGTGGATAAACTCACGTGTTTGTTGAACGTGGCATTCACTTTGAATAGAAAGAGAGGGAAGAGCAGATGGCGCTGATCTCACCAGAAGATCGACAAACCCTGCAAACACTCTTCGAGCAGGAACTGCAGGATGATGTGAACATCATCTACTTTACCCAGCGCGAGTCCGTGTTAATCGTTCCAGGCCAGGAATGCACCTATTGCAAGGAGACCCGCGAATTGCTCGAGGAAGTGACGAATATCTCGGACAAACTGCACCTGACCGTCAAGGATTTCGTCCGCGATGAGCAAGAGGCACAGAACCTCGGCATTACGCACATTCCTGCGTTCATCCTCCAGGGACACACGAAAGGCTCTGTGCGCTACTTCGGTATCCCGGCAGGCTACGAATTCTCCACGCTGATTGAAGACCTCATCGATGTCTCCAAAGGGACCACCAATCTGAGCGACAAAACCCGCGAAGCCCTGGCAACCGTCGATCAGGATATCCACATTCAGGTATTCGTCACCCCTACCTGACCCTATTGTCCGCGTGCGGCCAGGTTGGCCCACAAGCTGGCAATCGAAAACGAACATATCACCGCCGATGTGGTCGAAGTCTCCGAATTCGTTGACATGTTGCAACGTTACCAGGTGCAGGGTGTACCAAAAACCGTGGTGAACGACCGTATTGAAATGGTCGGTGCCTATCCAGAGCCTCGTTTCATGCAGGAAGTCCTCAAAGCAGTAGAGCCGAAGAAAGAGGCATAAAGAACGAACGAGAAGGAGATGCACATGGACAAGGCGACCTTCATTGAAGGTCTACGTAATGAACGTGCCGGGTGGGAAGCGCTGCTTGCCCAGGTCGGCGAGGAACGGATGCTCGAGCCAGGGGCAGCGGGTGCATGGTCGATCAAAGATATCATCGCCCATATCATGTGGGGCGAGCGAGAGATGATCGGAGTTTGCAAGCAACACGCCCTCGTCGGCTCAGACCTCTGGAACTTGCCTGACTCCGTGGCAGATCATTGCTGGCTGTTCGTTTAGGCACTATCGCGATCATATGCCATCGATACGTGCCTGGCTCCAGCAAAACATCTGATGAACTTCAGTTCAAGTGTTAGAAGGTTAGTGTATCGAATGGGCACTTCGGGTTTTTGCCTCGAAGTGCCCTTTCCATATGCTGCCTTTGCCCCTGGCCAAAGTGTGCTGGTGACAATTACCGTGCTATTCAATGATTGTACGCCTGGTTTATTCTTCTTCCGCGGGCCAATCAATACACATACGATCACATGGGCATGCTAAATTGTCAGCAATCATGTGTTTGACACGCTGAAGCAACAACGTGGTGCATCGCCCTTTTCACACTGTTCCTGGACCGGTACCCCTACCAGCTCTGTAATCAAGGTCTCTGCCAGGCGGCAAACTTCAGGATGACCAGGTACGGCAGCCGCAAGTGGGCAGCTATATCCGCGGATACGATAAGTATGTTCATCAGACGTTTCTAGTTCTGTCATACCGCCCAGATCATTGAGAACCTCGACGGCCCCAACGAGACGTGTACGCAGGTCACCTGGTGGGATATTCCACTTCGTCGCTATATTGCGCCCTACCTTGCGCAACACTATTTCCATCTCCCCAGGGGTCATTTGCTCGGATAGAACATCTAATAGCTGGTGAAGGACGGGGCCATACGCTTTCGGAAAAAGATACTCGGCTTCTGGCGTTAGATCGTAAACGTAGGATGGTTTACCACTACCGCGGCGCACACCTCGCTGCTGCACAATGCCATCTCGTTCAAGCGTTGCAAGATGTGCACGCACCGCGTTATCCGTGAGGGCAAGTTCCTGGGCTAATTCTTCTACTGTGTGATTGTTGCGCCGGAGCAGCGTCACAATTCTTCCCCGTGTACTTTCTAAAAAACGTTGGTTCAAGTTCGATAGTGGCATTCATCTCCTCCATTTCTGCTTCTCAGTGTAATCCATGCACAAGTAATTTGTCAAGCAAGTCAAATAAGTCATTGACTTTAGGCTTTTTCTGTTGAGTGTCCATAGCATAGGTCGCGTTTCTGCATGCGTGATGGGCGAGTGCTCACCGGGCCAGCAACGGCGAAACAACCTCGTTATGACGTACGTGTACACAATGGCCAGGTTGAGGTCAAGCGTATCGGAGATCATTGACCGCAAAACGCTCCGCTGAAAAGGGCGCAAGCAATGCCGGTACATTTCCTGTCACCACCAGTTCGGCAATACTTTTGCCAGTAATTGCGCTCAGCGCGACGCCGATGCTGCCGTGACCAACGGCCAATGTGACGTTCTGCCAGCGCGAAGCTTTGCCGAGGATGGGCAGGTTGTCGGGCGTTTTGGGGCGCAGCCCTGCCCACATTTGATCTATAGCGGCTCCTGCCAGGCCCGGCAGCAGTCGTATCGCCGTCGCGAGCAGCCAGGCTATGCCGCCA
>VBHS01000412.1 GCA_005881295.1 Chloroflexota bacterium | reverse complement strand
AGATGCTAGACAGGGCATAATCTAAGCGAAAAATTCTGAACATGAAACCCTGATCATAAATGAAATTGTTCCATAGTATGTTATGGAAAATAGAAGAGGCATTGCATGGTTTATAGAGCTATTCATCGAGCTGATGAACCGTTAAACTACTTTCTTCAACAGAGCGATGAGGGACCCCATCTGCGCGTCGCAGATATTGTCGTGCGTGCATCGCAGGATGCCAGGAAGATTTTCAGCCGCTTGATCCGTATAGCTACCAATAGTCATTGGAGCCATTCCGCGTTACTCTATCTGCTGAATGATCCACCCCAGGGTTTCGATAATATTTTCCTAGTCGAGGCCATGACTAAGGGCGTGCGCGTTGCCAGCTGGCGCAACGAGGTTACTCCTCCGGAGCGGTTTACCGTGGGAATCAGGCGCCTCCCGTTAGATTGGTATGCCGAGTCTCCGCGCGATGTATCAAAACGGGATGAGAATGATGTCGATGACGTGCATGGTATCGCTTATCTACGTCATGTACGGGGTCTGGCGCTAGATCAAATCAACGAGTTGTATAATCATAATACCGTGGATGAATTATGCGCTCTTTATCTTGAACGCATCGCTAAGAGGCACAATATTCCAATGGTGCCGGAGATTGCAGAGGATCTTGCGAACTTCTTCAAGTCACGTGATGAATCTGTTCTACGTTTCGTCTGTAGTGGTCTGGTTCAGTATAGCTTTTTTGAGACCCTACGTCGTCGAATCATCAATGATATGGCCGTTCCCGCGCATCATGAAAGCGCGATAAGTAATATTGCTAATTTGCACCGGGTGATTTTTCGTCCTGATCCAGAAGGTATCATCACGAATTATGTGCAGCAAGTACAGTCGGGAAGGCTCGATATTGCAGCTCCAGTTCCCGGAGAAGTACTTGACTTGCTCAAGACAACCATACCTGCCGATATTAATAACTCGTCAAACCTTGAGTGGCGATATATCATACGAAGAGGGTGGGTCTGGGAAATCGACCAGGCCCCTGATGGCTATAAGCCGCAGAGCGATGACGAAGCCGCAGTGCTGGCACTTATGGAACCGGAACACCTCTCCTGAGAAGTGTGGTGTCTTAGGAGAAGAGATATGCAAGTGTCAGGTAATTTCCTGTGGACATTATTAAGCTGCGTGCTCTATAATGCTAGAGATCAGAAGTGTATTGTGGCTCGCCTCATGGATGCCAGGTAATTTCTTGCTTAAAATTCAGCTACCCTCTTACGTAAATATTATAGAAGGATGTTCATGCCAGAAAATTGTGATGTTTTAATTGTAGGTGGTGGGCCTGCTGGCTTAGCTGCTGGTGAAGCTGCGGCAAAGCAGGGTGTACGGACGCTCATATTAGAACGCCAGCACGAAATTGGTTATCCCATTCATACCAGCGGTGGAACCTGGGTCAGCGACATGCAGGCGCTGAATATTCCCCGCGCGCTCTATCACCCCATCAACAAAGTTGTATTTGTCTCACCGCAGCGTGAGGTTCCTCTCAGCTATCTTCCGGCCGTTGCCTGTGTGGTCGATGTGCGCGGCCTCTACCAGCATCTGGCTGCACGCGCTATTGCTGCTGGCGCCAGCTTGCGAGTTCGTCATACCGTCGAGCAAACTCTTCTGGAGGACGGACGTGTTTGTGGTGTGACAGCGAAGAACCACGCCGGCGAACGTATCAGCCAGCGGTCCGCGGTTACTGTTGATGCAAGTGGCTTCTCGCGGCACGTTGGGGTGCGTACAGGTATGGGCAAGGCTTTCCATCGCTATGGCTTTGGCGCCGAATATGACATGTATGCTCCTTACTACCCTCAGGATGAGCTCTACCTGATCATGGGAAGCCGGTTTGCGCCGCGCGGTTACGCCTGGGCCTTTCCGCACGGTGATGGGCGCGTTCGTCTCGGCGTGGGTGTTATTCATCCCGATTGCGATGATGACGCGCGTATTTACCTGGATAGTATTATACGAGATGTTCCGCAGTTGACTGAGAAGTTCAAAGATGCCAGCCCGATTGAATTTCATACAGGACTTTTTCCCTCTGAGGGTCCCCTTGAGCGTTTCTCCCGTGATGGTCTGCTGCTGGCTGGCGATGCAGGAGGTCATGGTTCAACGTTAGTAGGAGAAGGGATTCGCTTTGCCATTTACTCCGGTCAAATGGCCGGGAGCGTTGCTGCTGAAGCGGTCAAAGCTGGGAATACCTCAGCAGCCTTTTTGGGGCGTTTCGATAAGCAATGGCGCGCGCGCTTTGGCCGTGACATGGATATTTCTTACATGATTAATAAGCGTATCGCGAACTATAGCGACGAAAAATGGGATGATGCGCTTGACTTGATGAAGCGTCTCACGCCTTCACAAATGGCTCAGGCGTTACGGGGAGACTTTAGTACGGGCCTGGTAATGGGCGTCCTCGCTCGTAATCCAGGGCTTATCGCCACCAGCGGGAAAAAGTTTCTCGATATGATGTTAGAGCGTATCAATACGCCTGCGGTGCAGATGGTGGAGAGGTGAAAATCCCACTCGGCTCAAGCAGGCTGGAATATTCAGGCATTACCACGTGTTCCAATAAGTAGAAAATCAAGCTATCTCAGCCTCAAAAATCGAAGGAGCTATTTGTGCAAGATACCCTATTCGAACCAGGACCAAGGGAACTTGCCGCGAAGTTCTCGTAGAAATCTCTGAAAGAGAATATAATACCTCCATCCTCATGGAGGTGCTCTGCCCCCATTCCGATGGGGGCTTATTCTTTAGTCGAGAGGTTACTTACTATGGAAGAACGCAAAGCGCTTGATAAGGCCCAAAAACCGAAGGCGACTGGCGATATGGATACAGAGGCATTTCGTCACTATGGACACGAGGTCGTGGATTGGATGGCAGACTACCTGTCGAATGTAGGTTCCTATCCTGTGCTGGCGCGGACCGCTCCAGGTGATATCCAGCGTTCATTGCCCACACAGCCCTCAAAGCAGCCGGAAGCTATGGAAGATATCCTTGCTGATGTTGATCGCATAATCATGCCAGGGATTACGCACTGGAATTCACCTGGTTTTTTAGCTTATTTCGGCATCACAGGTTCTGGCCCTGGTATACTTGGTGAAATGCTCTCTGGTGTCCTGAATGTCAATGCCATGCTCTGGCGTACATCACCGGCTGCGACCGAACTGGAACAGGTCACGCTCGACTGGTTGCGACAGATGCTTGGTTTGCCCTCTCCCCTTTTCGGTGTCATCAATGACACAGCTTCATCTGGAACGATGTATGCCCTCGCAGCGGCACGTGAAGCTATTCCAGGTCTGCATATTCGCCAGCAGGGCATGTCTGGCCGACCCGAAGTACCGCGCTTGCGCTACTATGCCTCGCAAGAAGCCCATTCTTCTGTCGAAAAGGCCGGTATTGTGCTGGGTGTTGGCCAGGAGGGGCTGTGTAAAATTGGCGTGGACAGTTCATTTCGCATGGATGTAGCTCAACTTGAACAAGCTATCGAGCAAGACCTTGCAGACGGCTGGCAGCCCTTTGCCGTAGTGGCGACCGTTGGGACAACCTCGACCACCAGCATCGACCCGGTAGCGCAGATCGCCGAGATCTGCGAGCGTTACGGTCTCTGGCTGCATGTTGATGGCGCCTATGGAGGTTCCGCGGCTGTCGACCCGACGATGCGCTGGGTGCTAGATGGTTGCGAACGTGCTGATACCTTGATCGTGAATCCGCATAAGTGGCTCTTTACCCCCATTGATTGCAGTGTTTTCTACACTCGAAAGCCCGATGTCGTGAAAGCTGCCTTTAGCCTTATACCAGAATATTTGCGTAACACTGAGAGTGCGGATGATGCAGTTCCCAATCTGATGGACTATGGCACTTCATTGGGACGGCGTTTCCGTTCGCTCAAGCTCTGGATGGTTATGCGCTATTTTGGGCAAGAGGGACTGGCCGCTCGTATTCACGAACACATTCGCCTGGGGCAACTTGTCGCACAGTGGGTTAGTGAATCCCCCAACTTTGAACTGATGGCTCCAACGCTGTTCAGTACCGTCTGTTTCCGAGCACATT
>VBHS01000295.1 GCA_005881295.1 Chloroflexota bacterium | reverse complement strand
GCATTCACGATCATTTTAGCGAGCAGGGGCGCTCCTACGTGGTGATGGACTTTATCGCGGGCGATACCCTGGAAGACTACCTGGGCAAATACTCCCAGCTCCTCCCGGTTGAGATGGTTCTTGAAATCGGTATCCAACTGTGTACGGTGCTCGACTACCTGCATACCCACCAGCCACCCATTATCTTTCGCGACCTCAAGCCTGCGAATATCATGCGCACCGCCGACAACCACGTGTACCTGATTGATTTTGGCATCGCGCGGCACTTCAAGCCGGGGAAGGCGAAGGATACCATTCCTCTCGGCTCAAAAGGCTACGCCGCACCCGAACAGTATGGCAAAGCGCAAACAACCTCGCAATCGGATATCTACGGCCTCGGCGCCACGCTGCACCAGCTTTTGACGGGCGATGATCCCTCGCTTGCCCTGTTTCATTTTAAGCCTGTACCATCAAGCGGATCGCCCATCTTTGCTCAACTCAACGTTCTCCTCGAGCAAATGGTGGAGATGGAGATGAGCAAACGACCGGCAAGCATGGCCATGGTCAAACAGGAATTACAGCGCATCCTTGCTCAAGTGTCGGCGCAAAAATCGAGCCATGTGGTCAAACGGAGAACCTTTTTGAGAGGCTGCCTCAGCGTGGTAGCAACGTGTAGCGCCGGTTTCGCTCTCGCGACATTCATCGTTGAAAAGCCAAACGTGATAGACATGTTGTTAGCGCACCCGTTCACTGGAACGACCCCGGCACATTCCCTTTCCCCTGCAACACCTGCCCACGCCAGGCTTCTCAGCAAACCTCTTTACACGTATCACGGCCATGCAGGATCGGTGACAGCCGTCTCCTGGTCCCCCCACGGGCAGTACATCGCTTCCGCCGGCACATTCGATAGCTCGGTACAGGTCTGGGATGCGAACACAGGAATCCTTGTCATTGTCCCTGATCTTGCCATGTATCCGGCAGAGAAGAGACTTCTCTCTCGTGAAAGTGTGCCGGCTCTTTTTGCAACGAACGGCCAGAGAGTAGATGCCCTGGCCTGGTCCTCAGATAACATACATCTTGCCGCAGCGCTGGGCAACGACACGATAGACTCCTGGAGTATCGGAACAGGGGATGAGAGACTCTTTCGTTTTGGCTTCCCTGGCAATGTCAATGCCCTGGCCTGGTCGCCAGGGGGGAGCAGGATCGCTGCTGTTAGCGGGAACAGGGCTGTCGAGGTGCGTTCAGCAGCAACAGGAAAATTCATCTTCACGTACACCGACCATACTCAGACGGTGCTCACCCTGGCCTGGTCACCCGATGGGAAACACATCGCCTCGGGCGCAGCCGATGGTATCGTGAAGGTCTGGGATGCGAGCAGGGGACAAACTTCTGTAACCTATCGCGGTCATACTGCTGCGATCAATGCGGTCAGCTGGTCGCCCGATAGCAGTCAAATCGCCTCGGGCGGGACCGACGGAACCGTGCAAGTGTGGGATGCGGCGACGGGACGCTCCCTTTTTACCTATCGCGGCCACGCAGGTGCGGTCAATGCGGTCGCATGGCAGGTAGGAGCACGACTGCTCCCTGGACCCGAAGCGCGTATCGCCTCAGGCGGGGATGACCACACTGTACAGGTGTGGTCTATAGGCCCGGCCAGCAATCAAGCATGGGCTTTACAGGGCGAGATTCTGATGTATCGCGGCCATGCCGGCCAGGTGACGTCCGTGACGTGGTCACCGGAGGGACAATATATTGCCTCCGGCAGTGGAGATGGGACGGTGCAGATATGGCGAGCAGTGTAAACGCTAACGTTTCTACCTCGATATATTGTCAAGCGTGTGGCGCGATTAATCCGGCACAGGCCACGCATTGCTTTGCCTGTGGCCAGCCGCTCTCCCCAGTCACAGGAGGAACTGGCGCCACAACGAATCCACTCACCGGCCTGCTCCTCTCAGATGTCATCATTCATCAGCGCTATCGTATCCTTGAGGTGCTGAGCGCCGGTGAGGTAAGTACCGTGTACAAAGCGCAGGACATCCAGTTCGGCAATCGCGTGGTAGCGCTCAAGGAGATCGGCCAGAATCAGCAAAGCACGCAAGAGGCTCAAGATGCTGCGGAGTTGATTGAAGCCGGTAAGCGCGAGATGCTTCTCCTGGCAAGTCTGATCCATCCCAACCTTCCGCGCATCTACGAGTATTTTGTCGAAAATCAGCGCTGGTATTTCGTGATGGACTTCCTCGAGGGTGAGACGCTCGAAGCCTACCTGGGGAAGAGGAAAAATCGAGCGCTTCCTGTCGAGGAAGTGCTTGATAGTGGCATCCAGCTCGCGACGGTGCTCGACTACCTGCACCTCAGCCAATCGCCTCTCGGCCTCAAGGATCTCAAGATGAGCTCTATCTGGCGCACGCCTGACGGGAAACTCTACCTGTTAGATACCGGGATGGTTCCCCCGGCAGCCGCCATGTCGCAGAGTCGATCCGTTTATAGCCTGGGGAGAATCCTGCGCCGGTTACAGGCAGGGAAAATGTCCTTACGCTCTCTCTTGCATATCGCTCTTCCAAAGCTGCGGAAGCGCTCCAGGCGCGCGCAGTCTTTGCCGCTCAAACGGTTAATCCGGCAGATGATCCACAAGGATGTACACAAAAGGCCATTCATGAGCCTGGTGATGATCAGACAGGAATTGCAACAGCAGGAACTGCAACTCCTCGCGACAGAGCAAACTCCCACACCGTCCCTGAAGAAACGCCTCTTATCTCGCCGCTCGCTGTTGAAAGTGGGAGGATTCGTAGGGCTCGCGGCGGCCAGCGGTACCCTGGCGTGGTTGGTGGAATCTCAGGTTCTTAATATAGTACCGCACCCGGTCTATAGTCCGAACATAGGAGGTACCATCTGCACTTATAATGCTGGCGGTGGTGTCCTGGGAGTGGCGTGGTCCCCCGATGGGATGCGCCTTGTCATGGGAAACGCGAACGGTCACGTACAGGCATGGGATGCCAACACAGGGCTGCATGTCATCGACTTTCATGCTCCTCATCTCCGGCGGCGGATTGAGGACGTCATCTGGCTGCCTGAGGGCAATGCTATTGCTGCTGGCGGTGACGACTCCATCGTCTGGGTATGGAACGCGGCGACCGGGCAGCTCCAACGCACGTATGCTGGACATACCAACTGGGTGATTACGCTCGCCAGTTCGCCTGATGGCAAGTACATCGCCTCGGGGAGCTTCGATACGACCGTACAGGTCTGGGGGGTCGCCAGCGGGCAGCAGGCTGTTATCTATCGCGGACATACCGACAAAATATGTTCGGTCGCCTGGTCACCTGACAGTAGGTACATCGCCTCGGCAAGTTATGATGCGACCGTGCAAGTCTGGGAGGCTGCCACGGGACGCCCCGTCTACACCTATAGCGGGCACGCAGTCCCGGTCTATACGGTCGCGTGGTCACCCGATGGCAAGCACATCGCGTCAGGAGATGTAGGTGGTACAGCACAGGTCTGGTCCGTGGCCCTCTTCGAGAGCAACGGACAGCAACAACAGAATCCCCTGACGTATAACCAGCAAGGCGGCTATCAACATAGTCCAGTAGAAGCTGTGATATGGTCACCCGATAGCAGATACGTTGCTTCGATAAGCCATGATGTCCAGATCTGGAACAGCTTTACTGGAGAGCAGATCTTCACGTACACACATCACATCTTCGCGGTGCAATCAGTTGCGTGGTCTCCCAATGGCAGGTACATTGCCTCTGGTGGCATTGAAGGAACCGTACAGGTGTGGAACGCCTTGATCAAGCAAGGCAAAGGATAATCCTATGGGGAACGGAAGTGACTCTATCAATACGCATGGCGGTATGCCGTACCTCTTTCAGAGGACAAAAGAGCAATGGCTTGCAGATGGCGAGGCTCACTACCAGGTGAAACGGTATGAAGATGCCCTTGAAGCCTATATACACGCGCTGCTCCTTGACCCGAGCGCCGCTGCTGTGTACAACCGTAAGGGCTTTACGCTCTTGAAGCTCAGGCGCAACGAGGAAGCCTTTGACGCTTTCTCCAAAGCAAGAGATGCCTGGGAGTTTCAAATTCACCTGCATCCCACTAATGCGGAGGCGTACACTGGCAAGGGTCTCGCCCTCCATGGCCTCAATCGTTCGCTCGAAGCGCTGATGGCCTTTGAGCATGCGCTTGAACTTGACCCCTCGCATGCAGAAGCCTCCAATGGCATCGGATTAGTCCTCTCTGCCTCCGGTCACGACAAAGAGGCCCTGGATGCCTTTGAACGAGCAATCCTGCGTACTCCTACCCATGCCGCCTACTATGCGAATAAGGGCTCTGCCCTCGTGAAACTGAAGCGGTATGCGGAAGCCCTTGGTCCCGCTGAGCGTGCCATTCAGCTCGCTCCTGGCTATGCAGAAGCGTACAGCGTGAAAGCCCATTCGCTCCGTAAACTCAAGTGCTATGCGGATGCCTTAGGAGTATACGAAAAGCTGCTTGCGCTCAACCCCAACTTAGAGCAGGCCTGGATGAACAAAGCGGAAGTGCTCAAGCATCTAGGAAGGTCAAAAGAAGCCCAGCAAGCCTATGCAACGGTGCGGCGACTGGCCCAACGGCGATGGATTGGGTGGTGATGACTGACATGCAACATCCAATTCAGCGAAGCAGTTGTTCTGAAATGAAGCCGCTAGCCTTTGTAGGTCAAGACCCTTCCCCAGAGGCTCTTGGTTCCCCAGAGGCCTGAGCGCAGGCACTCAAGCTGCACAATCTGGCTGTGATCTACAAAGAGGTTGACCTCTGAGCCGTAGTTTTTGATGTACCAGGCGAAGACCTCGGGGTCGGCGGCTTCGAACATCACCTTTTCCAGTCCCAATGTGCCGATGATCTTTGCCACAGCGTCGGTACGCCAGGTCTTGACGTTCTCGGTGATGCCCTCGGACTCGATCATAATCATGTAGGCGCCGGCATCCAGAAAGCGCTTAGCCTGGGCGATCGCCCACTCTACGTCGCGAGTGCCTTCGGCCGCGAGTTCCTCCGCACTGGTGGCCCCTCCGGCACCGAATTGAATGCCGACCTCCGGCTTGGCTTTGAGACCTGTCTTTTGTACCTTCTCTACCAGGCGCAGCCAGTCATCGACAGGTATGGTAATAAACCCGCTCGAGATTTCGAGAATGTCGAAGCCGACTTCATAGCATTCCTGGATGTAGCGGTTCACAACTTCGGGCCCGTGAGTGAGGACACGCTCGATAAATCCTCCTGTAGAGACCAATACGTTGTAATTATGGGCCAGGTCGATGATTTCTCTGAGGGCATTGATGGGCATGAGCACGAAAGAGCCACCTGCGAATTTCAAGGAGTCCACGTACTCACCCATCGTCTCCAGAATATCCTCGAGGTAGCGTATCCCCATCGGGGTATAGTAGGGGCCACGGATCTCGGTAATACCGCGGGTACGGAGTTTCTCCCCGCGCGCGTTTCTAGGAATGAATGAAAATCCTCGTTCGCTCATGATTTGCTCCTTCTTACTTGTGCCAGAGGTTCCGTCAACTGCTGTATTTCCATGGCTTCCAGGCGTTCAACCGTGTCCTCGATGGACCGGCGAAGATCACTGTCAGTATAAGGGCTGGCAAGACGCTCGAACTTTTGCGTCGCCATCTCCCAGGACATCGGCCGGGTGTAAAATCCTTCGTAGTCGCGCTTTTGGCTACTGAGCGATTGACCATTTTTGAGCACAATGTGGATGCGAGAGGGCATCTCAGCAGGGAAGCGCTTGCTCATCTCGTCGTTGGGCCGAATGGTGACCTTGCGCAAGAGGGCCTGTACGTCCTGGCGCATAATCCGTTCAGGTGTATATTGCGCGGGGCTTACCTCGCCGTCCAGGAGAGCCACCGCCACCATATAGGGAAGACTGTGATCGGCTTCCTCTTTGGTGCGCACCAGCTGCTTATCTCCTTCCTCACCTCCGCCAATAATGTGAAATGCCACGTCAAAGATCTCGATCTCGATGGAATCAACATTTTGCGCTTCCACTTGATGGGACGCTCTGAGCTCAAGAATCCCCTCCAGGACAGATTGTGAGTGGAACTCGGCGTTGTACTTCTTGATGCTCGTGCGCGTGACGGCCTCTAGATTCTCCTGCTGCCAGTTGATCTCGAACTTCCCGGAGATGCTCTCCATGAAGCCCTTGTTGCCCTCGAACACCTCGAGTGGGCCGGTAATGCCGCGCATGGCAAGGAAAGCGACGTGGGTAGCATCGAATGCTGTGTTCGGATAGGCAAGCCCTTTCCAATGTGAAAGTCTCCCTGTACGTGTGACCCGCAAGGCATTGTAAGCGGTGCCGCTGATGGCCACGGCATTGGCGGTCTGATCCTGGTTGAGGTGCAGCGCTCTGGCCACACCCGCAGATGCGGCATAGGCTCCCTGGGTGGTATGATCGAAGCCTTTAGCGCGCACCGGTGCAACGTCAGATAGGCGGCATTGGACTTGATAGGCTACGGCCAGAGCGGTGAGGAAATCTTTGCCACTTCCCCCGGCATACTCGGTTGCAGCCAGCACTGCCCCCAGGTTGTCGCTGGGGTGGCAGGTCTCCCCTCTGGCAAGATAGCTGTCGTTGTAGTCCAGGTAGCGCACCAGGGCTGAATTGTAGAGCGCTGCTCGATCAGGAGCCGTCTTGCCTCCACCGATCAGACTAACGAGTGGATTTCCGCCAAAGTCCTCAAGCTGCGCATAGAGCATTTTGAGAGGGGGGCCTTCGACCGCGCCAATGGCACAGCCCAGGGCATCCAGGACGTGGATCTTGAGTGCCTGGCGTGCCTGCAGCGAAAGTTTTTCATATGTAGCCTGCGTGACGAAGGCTGCGAGTTGTTCAACGTATGTCATACTGGCCTCCTTGCTTCCTTATCTTATACGTCATAAGAAAGAAATAGGCAGACAGACCCATTTCACCTGCTGCACAAAGCGTACAGCATTTTTCTCACAAGGGCAAGAAGCACACGCATGGTGTGAGGAAGATTTGGAAGAATGCAATTCGCCATGACAGGTGGAGACACGTTACAATCTCTAATAGAATAGATTATCCAGGAATTCTTTGTGGAATTCCATGAAAGGATTGGTAATGCCAACGATGAATACAAGTATGCAGGGGAAGATATGTCTTGTGACCGGTGCAACTTCTGGTATCGGAAAGGCTACAGCGCTAGGGCTGGCACAGATGGGTGCAACTGTGGTTATGGTGGGTCGCGACCGCGAGAAGGGCGAGGCAGTACAGAGGGAGATCAAGACGAAGAGCGGGAATGAGGCAGTTGACCTGCTGCTGGCGGATTTGTCATCGCAAGAGTCCATACGGCAGCTCGCAGAGGACTTTTTGCAGCGATACACGAAACTGCACGTACTGATCAATAACGCGGGGTTGATCTCTCTGAGACGGCGAGAAACGGTGGACGGACTTGAGGTGACATTTGCAGTGAACCTGCTCGCGCCTTTCCTGCTGACGAATTTGCTGCTCGATGTGATCAAGGCCAGCGCGCCGTCACGAATTATCAATGTCAGTTCTGCCTCGCATGAAGCAGGCTACATCAATATGGATGATTTACAATTAGAGAGACATTACCGATACTTGCGTGCCTATGGACAATCGAAACTGGCTCTTGTGCTGTTTACCTACGAACTTGTGCGCAGGCTGCAAGGAACGGGTGTCACCGCTAATTGTCTTCACCCAGGCTTTGTTGCGTCGAATTTTGGCCAAAATGGCACAGGGCCTATTAGTCGCGCCGTGGTGAATTTGATCTTCTCCAGCTTTGGCATTAGCCCGGAAGAGGGGGCGAAGACGTCAATCTTCCTGGCGACGTCACCTGAGGTGGAGGGCGTCACAGGAAAGTACTTTGTGAAGAGTATTCCCAAGCGGTCTGCGCCAATCACGTACGATGAGACATTGCAAGGGAAATTGTGGGAGGAGAGCGCCAGGCTGGTGAAATTACCTATGAAGGTGTGAGCTCGGCTGCTACTACATGAAAATTAGCAAACGGAACAAGATGGAGGATATTACAGCATGAAAACGATCACCATCGCAACAAAGAAGAAAGATCATATTGTAGATATAACTGAGACCGTGGAAGAGCACTTGCGGGACGCAAAAAACGGGGAGGGCACCTGCGCCCTCTTCGTTGCCCATACCACCTGTGCTCTCACCACGGCAGACCTGGACCCGGGCACCGACCTCGATTTTTTGGATGCGCTGCGGCGACTGCTGCCACAGATGCGCTACCGGCACCCGCATGATCCATCTCACACGCCCGATCATATCATCTCATCGATTATTGGGCCGTCCCTTGCTGTGCCATACAGGAACCGCCAACTGCTTTTGGGGACGTGGCAGCGCATTGTGCTGGTTGAACTGGATGGGCCGCGCCAGCGGACGGTACATATTTCATTTACTTGAGCCTGCAGGGCGAGCGTTACCTGAGCCTGCAGGGCGACCGCAAGGGATCGCCCCTACTATACTACGACGGCACCGCTCAAGCGTGATTCTCGGGCTTGACCTCACGGGGAGTCGGTGTGGAGTCTGGTCTATCGGGTCCAGGTCCTAATCCCAGTTCGCCATGGGTTTCTCCCATGCAGCGGTTCATGATGACGGTGAGCCCGGCCGCTTCGGCCAGCTGACGGGCCTCTTCGGACTCGATTCCTATCTGGAGCCACAGCACTTTTGCTCCGATCGCAATGGCCTGGCGGGCGATTGCAGGCGCTTCCTGCGCGGGTCGGAAGACATCCACTACGTCCACTGGCACGTCGATGTCAGTGAGTGAGCGGAATACGGGTTCTCCGAGAATCTCGCCGCCGCGGGGATTTACCGGTATGATACGATATCCCTGGCTTTGCAGGTAGCGGGGTATCTGGTGCGCTGCCTTCGTCTCATCAGCTGACGCGCCTACTACGGCGATAGTTTTGGTTTCGGCATAGATCCGAAGCAGTTTTTCTCGCAATGATGCTTCCATTGTATGACCAACTCTTTCTTGAGCAGTTCAATAAGTACTATGTAAAAATAAGTAACTTGTGTTTTATTGCCTTCTACTATTATGTATGTCGCATATAGCTGCCTTTGTCAAGTGTTTGCACGGTAGCTATTTTATCCTACCCTCCTCCTGTCCTGTTCTTGGGGATACAGAGACTGTAATGTATAATTAAAAAGATTACCTTATAAAAATTATATGAGTGCTTCATTTCGCTTACGAATCCCAAATAAGATGCAGAATGTGGGTTAGGAGGAAAGATATGTTTTTTACCAGAAAAAAGATTTGTGGAGAACGGCTGTATAAGTTTGATGAGTACAGCCTTATCTTTTGCATTCTATTTCTAGCTTTATGGTTGCGCAAATCCCTTTTACCCTTCACGACTTATGATATGGGAACTTTTTACCTGCCATGGTACAACTTTATCTTATCTCATGGAGGCTTTCATGCACTTAAGTTCAATTTTGCAGATTTAAATGTCCCTTATCTCTATCTCATTGTCATCGCCACCCATTTCCCTTTCACTGCAATAACAAACATAAAACTTATTTCAATCGCATTCGATGTAGTGTTAGCAGGTTTTACCTTCCTCATTGTCAGAGAAAAATACGGCCAGACATTTGTTCCTTTCCTGGCTGCATGTATCATTCTTTTTCTTCCATCGATATTTCTCAATAGTTCTTTCTGGGGCGAATGCGACAGTAGTTATGCTGCTCTGTCTCTTGGCGCTATCTATTTCTTATCAAGCAGACGTTATTTCTGGTCATTTGTGTTTTGGGGCTTGGCGATCTCTGTCAAGCTCCAAGCAATCTTTGTTTTCCCTGTGTTACTGATAGTATTTCTATCGGGAGAAGTATCTTTTCTGTACTTCTTCATTATACCTGCTGTTTATTTGACCTTGCTCATTCCTGCATTAATCGCAGGACGCGGTTTTATTGATCTACTTTTAATTTATGTCTCACAGTCTGACATCTACCCTTGCCTGACTATGAATGCTCCTAATATGTACCAATGGCTCAGGTCAGGATGTTTTTTCAATCAGCAATTAAAACAAGGTGGGATAATATTAACGCTGGCACTAGTTTTAATATTAAGTCTGGTTGTGCTACATAGTCGCAAAAAAATGACTTCTGTTCGTATTATACATCTATCGTTTTTATTTAGCCTGCTGCTGCCCTTCTTTTTACCATTTATGCATGATCGGTATTTTTATCTAGCAGATGTGCTTTCCATTGCATATGCCTTCTACGTGCCCAAGCGCTTCTACTTGGCTATTATTACACCGCTAACTTCCTTCTTGAGTTATATGCCTTTTCTTTTTGGGAATCCGATTATCAAATTGTCATATGTCGCTTTCGCGCCATTGTTGGTAATCGTTGTTGTGGTCTGGGATTTGATTGTAGATTTATACTTGACCGAAATACCAATCCAGGCTACCGATCATGGAGTTAAATTTACTGGTCAATCAGAACGTCCTGTCACTGTAGATGAAGAGTTAACTGATAAAGTCGATGCCAAAGCGAATGCTGTTCCCACTACCCAATACAACAAAGAAACGTCCCAGGTTAGCCATTAAGTGGCCTGGGACATTTCTTTGTTGTGTACGGTTCCCGTCCCTGCCTGTATTATCACCTCAAAGTCACCTCTTTGGGGCGTTCTTCTTTACACATCTTTCGCGATGGCATCAAGCTGCTCTCCAATAAAGTCAAAGGATTCCAGGTGTAAAGTAACATTCCTAGAGCGGTAGTGCGGGGTCTATTGTCCAGATGCCTATGGTACTATTACGAAGCATCTATATTAAAGTATAATGTGCTGTGTAATATGGGCTGCGGTAAATCAAGAAAGAGTCCATTTTCTTGACTCAAATGGTCTCATGTAAGCGCATCGATCGGTTCGGTTTTGTATTTCTGAA
>VBHS01000411.1 GCA_005881295.1 Chloroflexota bacterium | reverse complement strand
GTTCCAACCTACGCCTACCCCCAGACGCAGCTTCCCACCAGTGAGCACATCTACCTCCGCTGCCTGTTTGGCAACCAGCGCAGTTTGCCGTTGCGGCAGGATAATGACGGCCGGGACGAATTCCAGGTGTGTCAGAGCCGCAAGGTAGCCGAAGAGCACGAACGGTTCGTGGAACATTTGCCGGTGGGTATAGCCTCGCCAGCCTGGTCGATGGGTAGAGTCCGCACCCAGGACGTGGTCAAAGGCGACGAGGTGACGGTAGCCCATTCCTTCCGCCGCTTGCGCATAGTCGCGAATAACCGTGGGATCCGCACCAATCTCGTTCTGCGGAAATGTAACGCCTATCTGCATATCAGGATTCCTCATGATCTAGTTTACCCGCTGTGCATATTTTTCTGAGCAACGGTGTCTATGTGTTACCGAAGGCGGCGAAAAAGCGTGCGCGTGGCGGTAGTTACCTGCTCAATATCGCTGGCTCTTAGAAGAATATAGCATAGTCCTGGAAGCAAGGCAAATGGCTCAGCAACAGGATTGAGCAGTTGCTTTCAATGACGTCTCACCGTCGTCATAGAGGAAGCAATGTGTCACCATTACGCTCCGCTTTCTCGAGCTTCACAGCTTTCTTGTGTTTCTCGACATTCGCGGGACGCTCAATGCGCAAGCGGGGATCTGCAATTTCGTCGATACCGAAATTGATGAGTGAAAGACCGGCGCCCAGGATAGCGATACAGGCGCCGGGGGGAATAAACCACCACCAGAGTCCACCACCTAACGCGCCAGCTTGCTGCGCCCAGTACAGCAAGCTGCCCCAACTGGGAATAGTCCCGTCGCCCAGGCCGAGAAATTCCAGTGCTGCCCAGGTGAGCACGACATAAATGGTGGTACTGACAAAGCCTGCCACCACCAGCCCGATCTCATTGGGAAAAATCTCGTGGAAGATAATGCGTAATGAGCTCTCTCCACTCATACGCGCAGCCGTGACAAACTCGCGGCTGCGCATAGACAGCGTTTGCGAACGGAGCACACGCGCTTGCCAGGCCCAGTTTGTAAACACAATCACAAAAGAGATCGTCAATGGACCACGCGGGAAGTAGGCCGCGAGCACAATTGCCAGGGGGAGCGCGGGAAGCACCAGCGAGACATTCGTCAGCAACGTCAGCACATCATCTATCCAGCCGCCAAAGTAGCCACCGATCAACCCAACCACAACTGAGAGCAACGTCACCATTATTCCGGTGCCCAGGCCCCAGAAAACGCTGGTACGGGTGCCATAGATCAACTGGCTGAAGATATCCTCGCCAACCACCGTCGTACCTAACCAATGCGTTGGAGAAGGAGGAGTTATGAAGAGGTGTGATGTCGCATTGGGGTTATAAGGCATAAAAAATGGTCCGATGAGGCCAATCAGGATAAAGAAACCAACGATTGCGCTGCCAACCGCCACCCTGCGGCTGGACGTCATCGCTCGCCAGATGGCCAGCAGCACATTCAGGAATCGGGTGTGCAGGGGATCATCAGGCAGGAGTGCGACCGGGACAGCGCTTGCGGGACTGTTAACTTCCTGGATTTTCATCACTATGCACTCCTTTCCTGGCGCACACGAGGATCGAGGAAAACATACAGCATATCGGCGAGGAAATTAGCTCCCAGCACCGCCAGAGTAATAATCAGGAAGATACTTTGTAGCATCGCATAATCTTGCTGGTTCACAGCCTGGAGGAGCGCGTAACCAATACCAGGATACGAAAACACCATTTCGGTGAGGAGTTGACCGCCAACAATTGCGCCGATGGCGATAGCGAAACCGGTGATATTGGGTAGCACCGCGTTTCGAGCTGCATACCAGAACATCACACGGCGATCGGACAACCCTTTCGCCTTCGCCATCAACACGTAGTCTTCCGACAGGGTTGTAATCATCGAATTGCGCATCGTCAACATCCAACCCGCCAGCGAAGCAACGACCAGCGTCAGAGCTGGCAAGAAGGCATGTTGTATCACACTGCTGATAAAGTCAAACGTCCAACCCGGATCGATATTTGCTGAATCATAGCCCCCAGACAGGGGGAACCAGTTGAGCAAATAAGAGAACAGATAGAGGGAAAGCAGCGCCAGCCAAAAATAAGGAATAGCAGACAAAAAATTCATTGCGGGCGAGAGAACGGCATCAACGGCCGAACCGCGCTTCCACGCAACGATGATGCCAAGGAAGCAGCCGATAATGAAACCCAGGATAACGGCAACGCCACCTAGCATGATCGACCACCATATGTCTTGTCCAATGATCTGCGCTACAGGTGTGGGGAAATACTGGATGGAATTTCCCAAGTTGCCATGGAACAAATTGCCAAGATACTTAAAGTATTGAACCCACAAGGGATCGTGTGTATCCAGACCAAATGTGGCCGCGAGAGTTTGTTTCATCTCAGGAGATACATACCCCTTCAATGACATCTTACCCACGATTGCCGCGACGGGATCACCGGGGGCCAGGCGAGGTATAAAAAAATCAAGCGTAATAGCTACCCATACAGCGCAAATATAGAACAAAATGCGGCGGATCACATGACGCATCTGCTTGCTCCTTCTTCACAAGGGGTCGCCTGAATGTCCACTTGTCCACTTACTCACATTATATACATGATCCCTGCTGGAAAGTGGGGGTGATTTGAGCAATCATCCCCACAGGCGTTAACTTCAGCACTGCTGTCATCCCCTCGCTTCTCTCAGGGCAGGCGTCTTCGCGCGTGCTTTGGATCCGTACGTGGCCCAGCGAGAGATCCTTCGCTGCGCTCAGGATGACATGGCGGGCGGGGACTCCAGAGGCGTGAACTTCAGCACGTGAACACAGGGACTTCCTGGCTGAAGTTCACGTCTAGAGGGTCGCCCCTACTAAACGGGTTGCAAATGCAGGATCACCATCTCGATATCCGGCGCAGTGTTCGGACTACCGCTGGAATACGGGTTGTTCTGATCAGGCCATCCAGTGAAGTTTTTGGTGGAGTACTCGTCGTAGTCAGCGCCAGTCCACAGGGGAATGTAGGGCTGGTTCTGAACGAAGACTTTCTGGATACCCATGATAGCCTGCTTTTGCGCAGTTGGATCGGTGGTTGAGGCATACTGGGTCAGGTAACCGTCAGTTTTGGAATCGTTCCAGCCCACGAAGTTGAACTTGCCCTGTCCAATCTGAGCGCTATTCAGGTATTGATTGTACAGGTAGTACGGGGTGGGGCCACCAACCATACCACAGAGCATCAACTGGTAGTCATACTTCCCATTTGTGCGCAGGGTGTAGTAGTTGTCTTCACCAACTGTCACGTTTTTGATTTCGATGCCAACGGCCTTCGCCTGGTCTGCGATCAGTTTTGCCGCCGCATTCCAGTCGGAATAGGTGTCAACACTTCTCAAGGTGAGAGAGAGGCGCTTGCCATTCTTTTGATAGATGCCATCTGGACCTTTCGTGAAGCCAGCATCGGTCAGGTACTTCTGAGCTGCGGCAACATCAGCAGTCATCGGCAGGCCTGAAAACTGCGGGTCCAGCCAGTCTTTCGCGGTTGGGAGCACCAGGCCTGTCATGCTTCCAGGAGGTTCAAGGCCCGCGGTAGCCTGTGCGGCTATCGCGTTGCGATCAATTGCCGAGCTGAGCGCCAGGCGTACCGGGAGGCCAGCCTGACCGCCGACGAGCGGATCTTTCTGGTTCGGACAGATGGAGTACAGGTTCACTGCATCCATGTAGAGGTGGAAGTGCGCCGGGTCTTTCGCAACGAAGTCCTGCTGGAGCGTTGGCGAGAAGTAGCCAGCCCAGTCGATATCACCCTTTGGCAGAGCCAGCTGCATGGTCGAGTTGTCTTTGTACTCTGGGAAGCGGACCTCGTTAACTTTCACCTGATTGGCCTGCCAGTAGTTGGGATTTTTGTCAAAGACTGCCAGGTCTGCCTGGTACCTGGTCAATGTGAAAGGACCTGTACCTACGGGCTTGTCGGTGAGATACTTGGTCGGGTCACCAACCGAGGCAAAGATGTGTTTCGGAATGATGTACACATGCCCGGCAATCGTTACCAGTACAGGAGGATAGGCCTTCTGGAACGTCATCACGACAGTATTGGGGTCAGGTGCGGTCACGTTGCTGAGGAAGCTCCAAACGCCGTTGCTATCGGCGGCGGGATACTGCTTCATGGCGTTGAAGGTAAACACAACATCATCCGCCGTGAATGGTTGACCATCACTCCATTTCACATTCGGGCGCATTGTGAACGTTACTTGCGTGTTATCGCTATTCCACTTGTAGCTAGTCGCCAGCATGGGTGTGAACGCACCACCGTTCACATTCACGAAGTACAGCGTTTCATAGACCAGGCCCAGAATGCCTGCATTTGTGTGGGTGTTAAACGGATTAAAGCCGGATTGAGCAAAATCATAGGATTGGGCGGCAACTTTAAGGATGTGCTTGCTAGAGGTCTGATTATTCTGGGTGGTGCCACCGCCACAGGCTACGAGCACCATTGAGATGAGAACAATCAGAGTAAGCAATGCCGTGAGAGATTTGACTTTCCTCCTTGAAGGTGCAAAAGGGAGAGAGTTGGGAGCCATTAACAGCCTCCTACCTTTGGATGAACGGATCTACTCCTTGATCCTGATAAATATTTCCGTGAATTGCACAACTGTATCAGTGAGTCGCTCGAACTGTTTGTACGTCTTCTTTCAGCGCCATCGTCATTCCCCGGACGCGGCTTACCCTCCTTTCAGTTATCAATACACCTCGACAGGATACAATACGCCCATTTTTGAATATCACGGATCAGTCTATATGAGATACTGTACCTGTTTCTGGTTAATTTGTCAAGATATCTAGACCACTATACAGGGAATATTACAAGATTGTTTGAATAAGCGAAAAAAGCCGCAGTATCCGGGCGGTATAACTACAGAAAACGTAAGCCTGAAAGGCGATCGCGCCACTCGTCAGTTGCAAACGCGACTGCTCCACGACAAATAGTGGCCTGAAGTACCAGTGACTGATCGAAGATAAGCAAATCAGCGTCGTAGCCGGGCTGTAAGCAGCCTTTACGATGCGAGAGGTGCGCCGCGTGAGCCGGGTTGATGGTTAACATGCCTACCGCCTGCTGAAGCGATACTTCCGTCATCTTGAGCACATTACGGAGCGCCTGATCCATGGTTAAAACACTGCCGGTGATCGTGCCATCGAACAGGCGAGCAGCTCCTCGAATCACCCTTGCGGGCTGTCCAGCGAAATCAAAGGTGGTATTTGGGACACCGGCTGCCGCGAGAGCATCCGTGATCA
>VBHS01000410.1 GCA_005881295.1 Chloroflexota bacterium | reverse complement strand
CAAATGCCTGGAATACATGGCGGCAACAAAACCCCAGCGAGGAGCCAGATCTGCATGAAGAAGACCTGAGCAATAGTAATCTAAGTGGTGCTAATCTAAGTCGAGTTAACCTGAGTGGTGCAACGATAAGTGGCGCGAACCTGAGTAAAGCAAACCTCAGTTGGTCCATCATGATTGGTGCGGACTTGAGAAAAGCCGATGTGAGCGAGGCCAACTTGACTAGTGCTGATCTCAGTGGAGCAGACGCTACGGAGGCTAATTTCACCAGGGCAAACTTCACCGATGCAGTCCTGATAGATACCAACTTCAACAATGCCGATCTTAGCGAGGCCAACTTCGCCGGCGCTGACCTGACAGGGGCATACCTCAAAGAGGCAAATCTCAGAGGAGCTTTTATTACACAAACACAACTGGATAAGGCTAGAGCACCTGAGGAGCTTCCTCCTCCTCGTTAATTGTGCAGGGTTTGTAACAAGCGCGGTAGCTCCCGGCGTAGGAGTTTTCCTGAGGATGTATGCGGGAGTTGATCGGTAAAGTAGATGGCGCGGGGCTGTTTATAGCGAGCCAGTTTTTGCGCGGTATAGCTGAGTAGCTCCTCGGTAGTGACCGTGCGGCCGGATTTGAGGACGACGAAGGCAATGGGCACCTGGCCCCATTGGGAATCGGCTTGTCCACAGACGCCGGCTTCTTCCACGGCGGGATGGGATCGCAGGATGGATTCGATCTCGGCCGGGTAGACATTCTCACCTCCGGAGATGATAAGGTCTGCGCGGCGGTCGAGGACATAGAGGTAGCCATCTGTATCAAGGTAGCCGATATCGCCTGTGGCGAACCAGCCATCTTGAAACGCGCGGGCTGTTGCCTCCGGTCTGCCGGCATAGCTCGGGGTGATGGTTGGGCCTTTCAGTAATATTTCGCCGGGCTCGCCAGGAGAAGCTGACCTGTTATCATGCAGGATGCGCAGCTGGACAGGAAGGAGTGGACGGCCGGCTGAACCGATCTTGCGCATCGCGTCTGACGGTGACAGTGTTACTGCCTGGGAACAAGATTCGGTGAGGCCGTAGGTCTGTACGACGGGAATGTCACGACGCATGCATGCTTCGAGGAGGGGATAGGGCGCGGGACCACCACCAAGCAGGATACAACGCAAGGTGGAAGGATAGCTGGTTCCGTTACTATTAATGTCAAGGTCAGCGAGCATACGGTGCAGCATCACAGCAACCACCGAGATGATGGTTATCCTCTCATCAAAGATAGCGCGATTGATGCCAGTAGCATCAAATTTTTTGTGCACCACCACGCTGATGCCATAGATGACACTGCGCATCAAGATGGAGAGACCACCGATGTGGAAGAGCGGCAGGCAGGCGAGCCAGCGATCGCCGGGGTTATGGCCAAGATTGAGCGCCGAGCCAACGGCATTCCACCACTGCATGCCATAGGTGATGATGGCCCCTTTCGGCTGACCGGTCGTGCCGGAGGTGTACATGATGGCCTGGGGAGCGTTAAGGTCGATGAGGGTGCGCAGGGGAATGTCGCTTTCGGGAAGGTCGTTGATTATGGTTTCGCCGCTGTATGAAATGGTTGCCAGCGTCGCAAGCGGTAGTTGTGGCACTGCCTGTACTATCTCCTGGGCAAGACTGGCATAGTCCGCCTCACAGACGAGGAGGGAGGCATGCACGTCGCGAAGCTGCCAGCATAGCTCTTGCGGGGTCAGGCGTAGATTAAGAGGCACAAGGATAGCCCCAAGGCGTGTCAGCGCGTGAACAAACGCGACGTAGGACTGGCTGTTGGCAGCTAGCAGGGCGACACGATTTCCTTCCTGGACGCCGAGAGTAGCCAGCCGGCGCGCAAGCCTTGTTGCCTGGCGATCGAGCTCGGCAAAGCTCCATTGCTGCTGGTCATATTGTATCGCGAGGTGCTCTGGGCTGTTCTCGGCGCAACGGGTCAGCCAATCGGGTAGAAAGATGTCAGATGTACTCAAGCAAAACCTCTTACGCAATATCTATCCAATGCTTGCCGGTCAAGCTCAATACCTAAGCCGGGGCCTGGTGGAACCGGCAGGAAGCCAGCGCGGACGGGCAGTTCGTCGATGAGCAGGTCGTCGATCAACAGGTCAAGGGTTGCGAGACCACATGCAAGCGTTACGGCAGGTGACGCGGCGGCGAGGTGCAGCTCTGCTGCCAGACCGATACCTGCCTCGAGCGAGCTTGTAATGACACTTTGTACACCTCGCTCCGTGGCTAACCGGATCATCTGCTGACTAACGCGTAGTCCACCGGCAAGCTGGGGCTTGATCACGAGGATATCAGCTGCCTCGCTCTCAAGGACGAGGCGGGCGCTCTCGAGGCTGTGCACTGCTTCGTCGGCTGCAAGCGGGATGGGGATTGCCTGGCGGAGCGTGCGCATTCCCACGAGATCGTGGGCCTCCAGGGGCTGCTCGATGTACTGGATGTCGTACGGGACGCATTGCGAGAGGATAGCGATAGCTTCTTCAAGGTGCCAGGCCTCATTGGCATCCAGACGGAGATGCATAGCTGGTCCAGTGGCATCACGCACGGAGGCTACGCGCTCAATCTCTTCGTGGGCGCTCAGTCCCAGCCCTACTTTTAGCTTTATACAACGAAAGCCGTTCTTTTTGGCGTCCCGTGCGGCGGCAACTGCTGATCTGGTTGCTTTCGCGCCGATAACGGCGTTGACGGGCACTGCCGCCCGTGGGGTGGAGGCAAGTGGAGAGAGCAGCGTAGAGACGGCGCATCCTTCAGCTTTGCCAAGCGCATCAAGCAGCGCGATTTCCAGCCCGCAGAGGGTGGAGGCAGCCTTAGTTTGCTCCTGGGAATGCACGCAATCCAATGCTTCCTGCAGCGTCTTGTGGCGAAGGCGTGCAGCCAGTGACGGGAGAAGCGTGTGGGTATGCGCAAGGCTTTCTCCGGTGAACGCGGGAAGCGGCGCTATCTCTCCAAGGCCAGGGATGCCCTGGCTGGTTCTCACCTGTACAATGATTCCTTCACGCGCAGGCAGGCGCGGGAACCTGGAGAAATCGGGCTTGCGCTTCTCCAGGAAGGCATTCTTGCCCTCCTGCCCCTCTTCGGTCATGTAGTAGAGCATGGTGGCATCGCCAGCCAGTTCTTGAATGCCGGCGAGGCCGTCAGTGTCCGCGTTGAAAGCCGCCTTGAGGAAGCGCAGGGCAAGCGGGCTTTTCTCCAGTATCTCGCGGGCCCATTGTATGGTCTCTTCTTCCAGGCGTTCCAGGGGCACGACAGTGTTGACCAATCCCATGTCGAGGGCCTCCTGGGCTGTGTACTGGCGGCAGAGATACCAGATCTCACGGGCTTTTTTGTGTCCGACGACGCGTGCCATGTAGGTAGCACCCCAACCGGCGTCAAAGCTGCCAACTTTAGGACCAGTCTGCCCGAACCTGGCGTTGTCAGCGGCAATCGTCAGGTCGCAGAGGAGGTGTAGTACGTGACCGCCGCCGATGGCATAGCCTGCAACCATGGCGATGACGGGTTTGGGAAGGTACTTGATGACTTTCTGTAAGTCGAGGGCGTTGAGGCGAGGCACGCCGTCACTGCCGACGTAGCCGCCATGGCCGCGAACACGCTGGTCCCCGCCCGAGCAGAAGGCTTGATCGCCTGCACCTGTGAGGATGACCACGCCGATCCGCGGGTCTTCGCGGCAGTCGTTGAAGGCGTCTATCAATTCCGTTAGGGTTTCTGGCCGGAAGGCGTTGCGCACTTCAGGTCGATTGATGGTGATTTTGCCGATGCCCTCGGCTTTTTCAAAAATAATGTCTGTGTAGTCGCGGACTTTGTTCCATGCTACTGGCATATGTTTCTCCTTTTGTTTTTATTCATCAATGGGGCAGGCCCCGCATGTACATTTTATGAAATTCCCGACTAGGGAGGCGAATGCTTGTGGTCGTTCCAGGTGTACTGTGTGGCCGGCAGCGGGTATAATATGCAGTTGTGATTGTGGGAGCGCCTGGGCCATGTGCCGGGCGATGGTTGTGAATTTTGCATCAAGCTCGCCAGCAATCAACAGGACGGGTATGTTTAAGGTTGGCAGTTGAGCGTGCAGGGATGGTTGGACGCCTGTGCCCACGCCGCGCAAGCTCTGGGCCAGCCCGGTGGCGCTATTTTGCAGGCGCTGTTGATGCAACTTCTCCCTACAATCCAAAGGCAGTGTTTTCTGACTGGCGAAGAGTGGCAGGTTTTCCCAACGCTCAATGAATGCCGGTACACCATCGCGTTCGATGCTGGCTGCCAGCGTTTCATCGCTGAGGTGCCGCTGTTCGCGCTCGCCAGGGTCTGCCAACCCTGGCGAGGCGCTTTCCAGGATGAGCGCGCGAAAGAAAGATGCAAATGCTGTGTAGAGCGCTATACGTCCACCCATCGAATAGCCAAGGAGGATGGCCTGGCCCTTGCTCACGCCAAGCTGCTGGAGCGCTGCCAGGATATCTTGCCGGCAATGCTCAATACTATAGCGCCGCGGGTCTTTGGGAGCATCGGATTGTCCATGGCCAGGCAGGTCAAGGGCGATGACGCGCAGGCCATAGGCAGCAAGTGTGTCCAGGTGAAGGCCCCAGCCTGCCGCACTGCCGGTAAAGCCATGCAGCATAACTAGCGTTGAAGCGCTCTTGCTAGCATGACCGCGCTGTTCAACTCCTAGCCGTATACCATTCACCTGTCATACATCTCTACCGCGAGGCGGAAATCCAGGCCTGTTGGCGTGCCGAAAAGCTGTTCAAAATGCTCTGGATAAGCTGCCTGCGGCAGGAAGGAGAAGATACCGCCGCCGTCATTGTTGATGAGCACGATGGTCAGGTTGAGCTGGTGTAAACGGGCGGCGAGCAGTCCATTGAGGTCGTGAAAGAACGAGAGATCACCGAGCACCAGGACGGTCGGTTCATGCTGTGCGGCAGCGGCACTTGCACCAAGCGCGCTGGAGATGATGCCATCAATGCCGTTCGCGCCGCGGTTACCCATGACGCGTATATGTTGTTCGCTGGACCAGAAAAAGGTATCCAGGTCTCGCAGCGGCATACTGTTGCCAACGTAAAGCGTTGTACCGCCCGGCAGCAACCCGGCAAGTTCGGTAAAAACTCGTCCCTCGAAGAATTCACTGAAATCCTGGATAGCGTTCTGTAATGTTTGCCGAGTTACTTTTTCAGCTTCTTGCCACATGGTTACCCATGTTTGAGAGAGGGAGATCTTATCGGATTGTTCAAGAACGCTCAGGAGGCTCTGGCACAGGGCAGCGGGGTTGGCATGAATCAATGCGCTAGCGAGTTGCGTTGGCTCTTCCCAGCCGCCATTGCCATCGATGACCACCAGAGGGCAGGATGCATAGCGTTTCAGGTAGAGCAGCAAGGGCTTGGATGTTGGCATGGCGCCAAAACGGAGTATGAATTCGGGCTGTGCGCTTTCGATAAAGGAGTCGATGCGCAAGAATGCGTCGTAGCTGGATAGCGCCATGCTTCGATCATGATTCCCATAGCGCAATTGTGAGAGGGGATCGGCCAGGATAGGGTAGCCAAGGTAACGGGCCAGCAGCACGAGTGGCTCTACTAGCGCGGGATCTTCGATTGGGCCAACAATAATGAGTCCACGCCTTACATCACGCACGGTATCCACTAATTTTCCTATAGTCATTAAATCAGGTACAGAAATAGGCGCTTCGCGAACTTCGATATAGGGAGAATTGTCTGGCCTACCCTGCCAGGCTGTAAGGTCACGCTGCGCGACTGGAGGCAGGGATTGACCGGGAATTGGTTCGGGCGTCAGTGGCTCGCGGAATGGGAAATTGAGATGCACCGGGCCGGCAGGGATAGCCTGAGTTGAGGCAGCCGCACGGGCTGCTATGGTACGAATATAGTGAAGGGCTGCGTCTGTTGCTTCGGGTAGGGCCAGCTCTACAAACCACTTTGTGTAGGTTCCGTAGAGCCGATTCTGGTCAATGCTCTGCAGCGCACCGTTATCACGCAGTTCATGTGGGCGATCTGCCGTCAGGACGAGTAGAGGCACGTGTGTTAATTTAGCCTCGACGAGCGCAGGCATAAAGTTTGCTGCTGCCGTTCCTGATGTGCACAGAAGTGCCACCGGTTGGCGCATATGCTTAGCCATGCCCAGACCGAAGAAGGCTGCTGAACGCTCGTCCGCGTTGCTGCCGTCCCTGATGTGCACAGAAGTGCCACCGGTTGGCACATGTGCTTAGCCATGCCCAGACCGAAGAAGGCTGCTGAACGCTCGTCCGCGTGCATCCAGGTGCGAATAGCAGATTGGGCAGCAAACGCCATGGCGAGAGGGGTCGAACGGGAACCTGGACAGATTACCACGTTGCGCACACCGACTCGTTGTAACTCATCCACAAACGTGCTCGCATAGATGTACGCTGGGTTTGCTGAGTCTCTATTCATGCTTGACACAATTTTCACCTTATTTGCTGCCGCCCAATCCACGCAGCATCACTTGAAATTTCAGATTAGACTCAGCATACTCGGCCTGAGGATCAGAGCTGGAGACGATACCGCATCCCGCGAAGAGCGTGGCCTGTCCGCCATCGATCAGGCCGGAACGCAGCGCTACAGCGAACTCACCATGACCATTGGCGCCAATCCAGCCGAGTGGTCCCGCGTACCAGCCCCTATCTAGCTTCTCGGTTTCGCGAATTGCTGCAAGAGCAGCCTGGCGAGGGAAGCCGCCGACAGCGGGTGTGGGGTGCAGATCGGCCAACACGTCAAGAATGCATTGTCCGGGGATGAGTTCACCGGCAAAGGGGGTCATCAGGTGTTGTAAGTTCTTTAGCTTGAGCAACTGCGGCGCGGTGGAGGCGTGCACACTCGTGCAGTGATTCTTCAGAGCTTCCCACACCATGGCTACGACGATGGCGTGTTCGTTATTGTTCTTCTCACTCTGTAGAAGGTCGGCACCAAGCTGTGCATCTTCTGCCGTGGTTTCACCGCGCTGTGCTGACCCTGCCAATGCCATGGTATGTATCTGCCCATCCT
>VBHS01000409.1 GCA_005881295.1 Chloroflexota bacterium | reverse complement strand
TGGTTGAGGCGGAGATCAAGGAACTGCGGAGTAAACGGAGTGACTTAGCGAAAGATATACAACTGACGAAGAGACAAATCAGCGAGTATGAGCAGAAAATCCAGAAGGCGGAAGCGTTCCTTGCCGCGTTAGAAGCTGCGCAGAAGGAGAAGGCGACGCTTGAAGAGCTGCAGCAGATGATGGAGCATTTCCGCAAACTGATCAAGGAGGCCGCTCCGCACGTCTTGAAGGCCATGTTGAGTGATATTTCAGCCGAGGCGAATCGCATCTACGGCGAGATTATGGGCGACCGCTCCGCGCAGCTCTCATGGCAGAACGATTATGAAATTATACTGCGGCGCCAGGGGGTGAACCGTACTTTCGCACAGTTGAGTGGCGGCGAGCAGATGAGCGCGGCCCTCTCGGTACGGCTTGCCTTACTCAAGAAGCTATCCACGCTCAACATTGCCTTTTTTGACGAACCAACGCAGAATATGGATGAACTGCGACGCATCAACCTGGCCGAACAGATTCGTCGCGTGCGCGGCTTCGATCAACTGATCGTCATCAGCCATGATGATACCTTTGAGCAGGGACTTGACAGCCTGATACGTTTACGCAAGGTGGATGGGGAGACGCGGCAGTTGACGGAGGATGAGGGCGTGGCAGGGGATAGGGAGCAGGAGCGGGTCCATGCTTCATAAAGGGAAACTTCACGCGGCGCTGCAACTCAAAAAAGGTCAGTTCAGCATGTATGATGGTTCGTTCAGCGAACAGTTGCAGGCGTACCGGCGCGCGCTTGAAACATTGTGCCAGCGCTATACATCGAGCCAGGACCTGGAGGATCTTTTGCCACCTGAGGGAAGTCGTTTAGCCGCGGGCGCTCGTCCCAGCATTGAATTTGACCGCTGGCTGGCCTCTGTAGATAACGAGAGTACAAACAACCCCCCGATTTACCCCTTTGGACGCGAGTTTGCCAATCATGAACAGGCGCGCCAGTGGGCTGAATGCATCGAGGGAATCACCACCCTGGCCGTTGATGGCAGCCAGTTACAGCCCTGGCGCGATGCCTCTATTCCTGTCGCCTTGATCCAGGTCGGCTTTTTTGCCAATCCTCATGCCTCCGGGCGGCCATATACAAAGGATGTGCGCCTGGAAGTGCTCTCGCCCGAGGAGATTATGGAGGAGTCGAAGAGTGAGAGCAGCGACCCCGACAGCTATCCATACTCCGAAATGCAGGTGACGCTGCGCCGCTATATGTTGGAGGTCGAGACGCTCTGTAACCAGATGGAGCAGTATGGCTATGCGCGGCGCAAAGGAGAGCCGGCCCACAGCCCGGTTGTCTTTTTCGATGGTTCGCTTGTGGTCTCGTTCGCCCTGACGATGCCCAGCCCTTATCGTGAGCGCTATATTGCTTCAGCTGTATCACTGCTGCGCACTTCGGAGGAGCAGAGGGTGCCTTTAATTGGTTTCGTCAATACTAGCTATGCGCGTGATGTCATTACGATGCTGAGGCGGCTAGATGCGATGCAAGATCAACCGGTGTTGCGCGAGACAAAAAGGATTCATGACGCGCTGCTGTGGCAGGGACGGTTACGCTGGGGGGATCGTACACCAGCGATGATCTGTGCGCGCGGCGATGTTCTCGAAGGCTATGGGTCATATCGAGAAAGTGTAGCGTTCTGTTACCTGCAGACATCGTCGCCTCATCCTCCCGCGCGCCTGGAGTTCCCGCGCTGGATGCTCGATGATGGCGTACTGGAGCCGGTGCTGGATGTTGTGCGCGCCGAGGTGATCGCCGGAGGAAGTGGCTATCCCTATGCCATAGAGACAGCTGATGCCGTCTCAGTCATTTCGATGCAGGACCGCCGGGAATTTTACGCCTATTTCCAGGAATTTGTCGAGCGGCAGGGGATGAATTTTACGTTTTCGACGAAGGCTGCGAGCAAGGGCAGGAGAAGATGAGATATGCCCGGCTTTATATGTTATACTTGTCTTAGCAAAACTATTTTCTGACTGAATGTTCTGTCCTAGAGAGTGTCTATGTCTCACTCAACGAAATACGTGATTACCTGTCCCTGTGGAATGGTGTTTCATAGCAGGGTTTACGAATATGTGAATACCAGGCAGGATCCGCAGTTGCGCTATGCTGTGCTGGCTGGTTCGCTGAATGTCTCCACCTGTCCAAACTGTGGCAGGCGCGCTATGCACGTTCGTCCCTTCATCTACTCTGATCCCGAGCATTCCCTGCTGGTTTATGTTGATCCTTCCTCTGACATATCAGAAGAGGCGCAATGGTTGACGCTGGAGAAACTACGTGCTGTACATCAAGAGGTTGGGATAGAAGTCAATTACCGCTTCCCTCACGAGGAAAAGACGCGTAGCGGAGAACGTGGGAGGGGCGTCATTACTTATGAGAGACAGCAGGGTAAAGAGACCAGCGCTCCACCTCTGCATGTCGTCTTCGGCCTTGATCAACTGCAGGAGCTCATCAATGCTTCATTGAGACAGCAGGAGCGGCTGGGAAGGCTGGCTCTGAGAACGCATAGCCAGCGGGAAGCAGAACGAGGGCAGTTGCTGGATATCGCCAGGAAGTTTGCCTCTGAAATGCAATGCCAGGTGGACGTGGAGATTTTGCCTGCTGAATATACGGTCTGGCTCTACGGTTCGCGGCGACAGATTGGGGCAATTATGCGTGAATTGACGCCGCAAGGATAGCAATAATGATCAGTATTGGTGTACTTACCATCAGCGATAGTGGCGCAAAAGGCGCCCGGGAAGATACCAGCGGCGAACGTATTCGCGCGATGGTCACGCAGTTGTCAGAGGCGGTCTTAAGTGCAGGGGCCATCATTCCCGACGAGCGCGAGCAGATCGAGGCGACGTTGCGTGAATGGAGCGATGAAAAGCAGGTGAACCTCATTCTCACGACGGGTGGCACCGGGCTGGCGCCGCGTGATGTGACGCCAGAAGCGACAAAGGCGGTTATTGAACGTGAAGCTCCGGGTATTGCCGAAGCCATGCGCGCCTTCAGCCTCCAGCAAACTCCTTTTGGAATGCTTTCGCGAGGTGTCGCGGGAACACGAGGGCATACATTGATTATCAACCTGCCAGGCAGCCCTAAAGCAGTACAGGAGTGCCTGGAATGCATTCTCCCCGTTCTGCCCCACGCGGTCAATCTGCTGACAGAAGGTCCCAGAGAGCATTGACCGTGCCTGGAACACATTTGTATCACGGCCACAGCGACAACGTATTTGCCGTGGCCTGGTCGTTGTCTACCATGGTCATCGCCGCTTTGTACGCAGCGTGGCCTGGTCACCGGACGGTGGGTCTATTGTCTCCGGGGGAGATTTCGGTGATAGTACGGTACAGGTCTGGGACGCTGCTACAGGGCAGGTACGGTATATACATGACGGACAATACCGGAATTTCGCTGCGCGGTGGTCGCCTGATGGTTCACGCATCGCGGCAGCCAATTTTGACGGTACAGTGCATGTCTGGGAAGCCATCTCCGGTCACGATATCTTGATTTATGATTGGCATGCCGGCCCTGTCTACACTGTCGCGTGGTCACCAGATGGGAAGTCTATTGTCTCAGGCGGCCAAGACGCTACTGTGACGGTGTGGGATGCTGCTACAGGCAATGCCCTTTGTTTTTATGATGGACATCATGGCTCCGTGAAGGCCGTGGGATGGTCGCCTGGAGGCGTGAACATTGCCTCCGGGAGTGATGATGCAACGGTACAGGTCTGGAATGGCATGACAGGTGAGCTTGTCGCGATGTATAAGGGTCATACCAGGTGGGTGCGATCGCTCGATTGGTCGCCAGATGGCGAGCTTATTGCCTCGGCAAGCGATAAGGATGTGCATGTGTGGTACGTGAAATGATGTAGGGGCGCAATGAATTGCGCCCTGGAGACATGGGTCGGCCCCCTACCTGGGTGCAATGAATTGCGCCCCTACAATGGGAGGCCCTGTTTCCCGAGCTCACCTAGCATACAGGATATCTCGCCAAGATGGATGGAACAATGAGTGATGCAGACCTGGCCGATGGCCTGGAGGGCGGGCATGCTACCAACTAGCTTGACGGTTACTGTGCGTTCTGAGAGCGCTGCGCCACCGTCCGTGATCCCCGCCAGATACTCCTCGTACTCCCGCCAGACCGCTTCAACGTATTGCATAAATAGTCCCGGGTCGGTGATGTGGAATGCACGAGCTTCCTCTGTAAGCATACCAGTTCCCTGTACCCGTGGAGGAAGTCCCAGGCGTTCGGACCAGTTTCCTTCGTTCCATAGCGGTGGCCGCTGCTGCAAAATAAAGCGTAGAATGTTGTCCTCGGTGCGCACGCAGTGCCAGACAAGGAAGGCAATGCTATTGCTTTTGCCCTGGGGCTTGTAGTGCCATTCTTCAAGGGTAAGGTCACTGACGTCTGCTCGCATCCAATTATGTAAGCGCTTTTGCTCTATGATAAAGAAGTCGATGATGTTCATGTGAATCCTTTCAGATGCAAATCTTCTAAAGCCACTCCATTGTAATTCTTCGGTTTATTCTATCACGGTATGTAGCTGGACAACATGTTAGCTATTCGGCCTCGGTTTGTGACTTTGATGCCTCGATACCTGTGACAGGGCTGGCTGCAATATCTTTCCAGGGAATGCTGACGGGCGAGTCGAGATCGCGCAGGTGGAAGGCATCGTTGTAACGCTCGAGAATCCAGGCCTCGGGTATATGCAACTCCTCGAACAAGTTGAGCGGTTCTTTGTACCAGTGCGTAATCGAGGTATTGTGGGTTTCGAAAAATATTGGTGGAAATTGTAAGCTGAAATGCGACGGCGCCGAACTTTGCTCGAAATTCCCTTTCGCTCATATTCAAAGCTTCGCCCGGGCGTTCTTCCTGCACTTCATCATCAAAGACGATGGGTAGTCCAAGGGCGGGAGCAATGATTTCAGCTGTTTGTTTGGCGCGCAGCATCGTACTGGAGATTAAGATATCAGCGGCGATTTCGCCAGAGGCGGCGAGGCGATCCCTGAGACGTTCGGCCTGCTTGACACCAAGGGGTGAGAGCCCCGGGTCTCCGGTTGTCTGCTGGACGACGCTGATAGCCTGTCCATGACGAATAATGTAAAGATGGGTCATGTAAACAGCTCTTGTCTGGAGGGGTATTCTTTTAGCATCTGGCGGTGTATCTCTACCAATCGTTGATGATTCCTTAATGCTCTGCAATAAATTTGCCGGTCTATTTGGACTTGTTGTCCTCGTCTGCTGCGCTGACTATCCAGCACCGCTCGGTAAAGGGCCTGCGCTGTTCGAAAGTGATCCATCAAGGCTTGATAATGGTCCATTAGAGATCGATGATGATCCATCATTACCTGGTGGTCTATCAGGGATTGTTGATGGTCCATGATGACCTGATAGTGGTCTTGTAGCGATTGATAATTGTACAGGCCCATTGAGCTTTCAGGCTCAAAACAGAGGGTCTGCTCTAGGATTTCTTCTAGTTTCTCCATGATTTCACTTCGCTTCCCTTTCCAGACTGCGCAAGAAATACACGCTCTTCACATAGTTCCCTTGTTGATAGTAGGTTCATGTTAGAATTGAATCTGGTTGTCTACGACATGGATACGCTTGTGCTCAATATACGCTATGCGTATGTAAAG
>VBHS01000408.1 GCA_005881295.1 Chloroflexota bacterium | reverse complement strand
CGTGTAGATCTCTCCAGGGGTTTACCTGGTGGGGGGGTTATACCAAGATAGCCGGGCAGCACTGGTGGTGCGTTATCCAATTGTTCTATTTCTACGGGTGGTATATTGTCGTTCAATAACGCCGCCCTTCCGCCGTTTTGAAAATTTATTTTCGTGTAAACTGTGCTACTACTATACCAGATTTTGGCTCAAACGTACAGTATTTTTAACTTTTAATGATGTGCCCTGGCATCTCTCCTGGTAAGCTGGAGGCAGAAGTTCACTTCTTAATCTCTGCACCCAAATCACCGGGAAAAGATGGCTACCATGCGGGAATCCTTGACCTGAAAGGGTCAGCGCCACGTCCCTTTGGGACCATCCTCAATCCCAGGTCTACCTCGACCCCACCGGTGATATGTCACAGGGAAGTGGCATTCCGCAAGATTATGAGCCGGGCTCAGGGTGGCATACCTATCGCGTTGAAGTCCAGGGCAATGAGGCGAGTTTGCTTGACGATGGCGTGCAGATAGGTAGTGCCAGCAGTCAGCAGACCGATTTCCTCTCCAACGGACCAATCGGGTTCAGCAGTGAGCTGGTCATCCTGCGTGTGAGCAGTTTACGTATCCTCACGTTGTAGGAACACGGATATCCTCCGCGACTGCGAGTAAGAGTGAAAACGAAGTTATAACTTGTATGTGCCCTGTTGCTATGCTAAACTGAGGCCAGCAAAAAACTCATTCAGTTTGCTTAGAGGCAGGAAAGATTGTCCTATGACAGAAAATACACCAATTACGGTTGCTCGTGGGGATGGTATTGGCCCGGAAATTATGGATGCTACGCTGCATATTATTAAAGAGGCGGGAGCGCGTATTACAATCGAAGAGGTCGAGGTAGGCGAGAAGGTTTATCTGCGCGGCATTAATGCGGGTATCGAGCCCGGCGCATGGGAATCGCTGCGGCGTACCAAGGTTTTTCTCAAGGCACCTATCACTACGCCACAGGGTGGAGGCTACAAGAGCCTCAATGTCACCACACGCACAACTTTTGGGTTGTACGCCAATGTCCGCCCGTGCGTGGCCTACTACCCTTTTGTTGATACCAAACACCCCAATATGGATGTAGTGATCATCCGTGAGAACGAAGAGGACCTCTATACTGGCATCGAATATCGCCAGAGCCACGACATGATGGAGAGCCTCAAGCTCATCAGTCGTTCAGGTAGCGAAAAGATCGTACGTTACGCCTTCGAGTATGCGAGAAGTCATAACCGCAAGAAAGTCACCTGCTTCATGAAAGATAATATCATGAAGCTGACAGACGGGCTCTTCCACCGTGTGTTCAATGAGATCGCGATGGAGTATCCTGATATTGCCAACGAGACGTGGATCGTGGATATCGGCTCGGCCAAGCTCGCGGACACGCCAGAGGCATTTGACATGATCGTGCTGCCCAACCTGTACGGCGATATCCTCTCCGACGTGGCGGCACAGATAGCCGGTTCAGTTGGACTGGCTGGCTCCGCCAATATTGGCGATAATTGCGCGATGTTTGAGGCGATTCACGGGTCCGCTCCCCGGCGAGCCGGCCAGAACGTTGCCAACCCTTCAGGTCTGCTGCTTGCCGCGGTGATGATGCTGGTGCACATCAATCAGCCCGATGTTGCCACGCTGGTGCACAACGCCTGGCTGCGCACAATCGAAGATGGTATCCATACCTATGATATTTACACCGAAGGTATAAGCAAGCAAAAGGTCGGTACAAAAGAGTTTGCGGATGCCGTTATTGCCCGTCTTGGTCAAGAACCACAGGTACTCAAAGCGGTGAGCTACACCATTGCCCCAACACACATCTCGCATGAACACGCGACGATCACGCAGAAGCCCGAGCAGAAAGATTTGATGGGAGTGGATGTGTTCCTGGAATGGCGCGCTGGCACGCCTGACGAGTTAGCACAGGCAATGCAACAAACTAATGGCGATGGCCTCGAATTGATGATGATTACGAATCGTGGCGCAAAGGTCTGGCCTGGCGGACTGCCCGAGACTTTCTGCACAGACCACTGGCGCTGCCGCTTTATGTCACCTGATAAGGGTAGCGCTATCGAGCACTCACAGATCATCGCGCTCCTGAAACATATAGACGAGCAAGGCTTTGATTTTATTAAGACTGAGAACCTCTATAGCTTCGATGGAAAAATCGGCTACTCCCTGGGGCAGGGAGAATAAAGGATCGAGTTGTGATGAGAATTGACGAGATACTGGCCTTTAACGAGCGCTTCGTTGAACAAACGCATTTGCCCACGATTGGACACGCACCACGCAAACAAATGGCCTTGGTAACCTGCATGGATTGCCGCCTTGTGCAGATGTTTGAACAGACGCTAGGGCTTGAGCGCGGCGATGTTTTGGAGTTGAGAACTGCCGGAGCCACTATCTCGGAGGAAGAGCGGGAAGACGGGGCGAATGACCTCATTCGCTCGCTGGCAGGTGGCATTTACCTGCTGGGCGTGCGAG
>VBHS01000164.1 GCA_005881295.1 Chloroflexota bacterium | reverse complement strand
GTGACTGGGTTCCCAAAGAAGAGCACTCGTACTTTGGACTCGATTGGGTAATGTCGAAAGACTTCGATGGAGCTGCACCTATGGGTCCCTTCATTACGCCTGCTGAGTTCGTACAAACCCCACATGCGCTCACACTGACGCTAACAGTGAACGGGCAGGTAAAGCAGCAGGCGAATACAGCGAGCATGGTATTTTCGATCCAGGAAATCATCGAACATCTTACGACCATTATGACGCTCGAACCTGGGGATGTCATCGCAACGGGGACTCCCTCCGGTGTCGGCTATGGAAGAAAACCACCAGAGTTTTTGCGACCAGGCGATCGCGTGGTTGCGGAAATTGAGGGGTTGGGGAGGTTGGAAACAGTGATGAAGTGACGACTCCCTACGGCTCCAAGCCGAGGGCTTCTGGAATGACACTGGTGTGTCGTCCCACACCGTAGTTCGGTTCATGCCCATGAGCGAGCAAAGCTCAAAGCAACTCATGCATCGCATGGCACGATGAGAAAACGGTCGTGTTTTTACCCAGGGAACCTTACCCTGGAACCCACCGAAACACTATTACATTCTTAACGTGCAAAAGAACTGAAGAGAGTATAGCATAGGATAGAACAGATGTCTAGTGTGTTCCCGCCTCTCGGCGGCGCAGTATTGACTTACAAACCTCATCTTTCTATTCTGATAGTATGAAGTGAGCTCAATGGTGATTCCCTGGCGTAGCGTTTATAATCCATCGCTCCAACGTCGTTCACAACATCTCGGCTCAGGAGCAATGAAAGGAGGCAGCACCATGTTTACCATGACTCGATCTGTTCCCGTCAACGACAGGAACGACCCCGACATCCCAGTCCTCAACCGCGACCAGGTATGGAAAGGATTGGAGCTTAAGGCGGAGAATGCCTTGCCTTTCGTCCCCAAAATGACGAAATGCGACACAATCGAGCGCGGCGACAATTACCTTGTGCGAGACATTGTCTTTCGCGGAGAACCTGCCCGTGAGCGCGTGACTTTCTATCCGAAGCGAATGGTACAGTTCGACCGTCTCTCAGGAAGCACTCTTGGCACAATCAAAAACGAGATTGAAGAAGATGCCAGCGGGGAACTCTCCTTGCGCTTTACCTTCTCGCTTGAAAAAGAAGCATTTTTATGTGATCGAAATGGTACCTGGTACTGATGTACCAGAGAAGGAGGATTCTATGTCTGACTGGGTAAAACACTACTTTGCAGTGGTCGATTCCATGGATCTGGAGAAGTTTGCACCTCTTCACACAGAGGATGTGCGCCTTCGTTTCGGAAATGCCGAGACAATTGTTGGCCGTGATGCCGTAGTACGCGGCATTGGCGATTTCTGGGGAGCGATTAAGGGATTGCGCCACAACTTTGTGCAAACGTGGGATGAAGGTGATGTCGAGATTGCGGAGACGCTCGTCGACTATACCCGCCACGATGGCAAGGTAGTGACTGTTCCTTGCACGTCGATCTTGCGCAAGAGGGGCGATCTCCTTCAAGACCTCCGTATCTATATCGATATCTCCCCGGTCTTCGCCTGACGCGCACGATTCGCATAACAGCACTCGAACCCTGCTCGTCGCTATAGGCCCTTGAGAACTCAAGGGCCTCCCACAGTTCTCGTCTTTCACCCCACCGGCTCGTCCCAATCGACCTTGTTAGGAGTAGATCCACTCTTACGTGTCTGGCTAGCGATCTGATTCCTTTTCGTCTCCCTCCTCGGTGGCCAGGAGCGCGAGGTCTGGACGGGCAACCTTCCGTCTGAGGTTTCTGTCAGGGTTCCGTCTTTCATCTCTCCGATGAGCTTCTCCACCCAGGCTTCCTCGCCTTCAGCTGGGCCAGTCGATACTCATCCTCGATGTCAAGGAAGAAGGAAATCTACGAATAGCTGGCTGTGGCTATGCTATAATCAGACACAGCATTTGATATGAAAAGGAGTATGGGATCATGCCGCGAGATTTACCAGTAGGAAACGGAAGGCTGCTCCTGAATTTTGATAAAAGTTATAACCTGCGTGACATCTACTGGCCGCACGTGGGTCAGGAAATACACACTGCCGGGGATATCTCCCATACCGGTGTGTGGGTGGATGACCAGTTTGCCTGGCTGGATGCTCCTGAATGGCAGCGCGAGATGGTATACGAAAAGGAGACGCTTGTTACCCATGTCACTCTTCATCATGCAGGACTGCAATTGCAACTGATCTTCCGCGACTGCGTAGATTTCTACCGCGCCATTTTCCTACGTCAAATCTTTGTGACTAACCAGGCTGATCATCCACGCGAGGTGCGTCTCTTTTTCCACTACGACTGGCACATCTTGGACACGGCTCAAGGCAACACTGTCTTATATGATCCGTCCGAGCAAGCGCTTTTAGCTTACAGGCAGCAAGCCTATTTTTTAATGAATGGGCAAGTAGGGAGCGGAACGAATGCGCATGTGGGTATTTCCAGCTGGGCAACAGGCGTCAAAGAATTCAATGGATCAGAGGGAACCTGGCGGGATGCCGAGGACGGTGTTTTGGGCCGTAACCCCATTGCCCAGGGATCCGTTGACCTCTACAAGCGGAGCCTGCTCGTTTTACGCACACAGATCGACTATAATGGAGCTATTATTGCGGCGAACGACGCCGATGTCGAACATTTCTCCCGCGATAGCTACTCTTATATGTGGCCCCGCGATGGTGCACTGGTTGCAAATGCGCTAAGCCACGCGGGATATTCAGAAATCACGCGCATGTTCTACGATTTTTGTAACGCGGTGCTGACGCCAGATGGCTACCTGCTGCACAAATATAACCCTGACCGCTCCTGGGGCAGCAGCTGGCATCCCTGGATGGATCGAGACGGTAACCCGCAGCTTGCCATACAAGAGGACGAAACCGCGCTCGTCCTGTACAGCCTGTGGCAGCACTATCGAGTCTTTGATGACGTTGAATTTGTCGCCCCTCACTACCGCACACTGGTCACGCCTGCAGCCGATTTCTTGGCCAGCTATCGCGAACCGCATACACGGCTGCCGGGACCCTCTTATGATCTGTGGGAGGAGCGACTCGGCATCCTCACCTATACCACTTCAGCTGTCTATGCAGGGCTGGACGCGGCCGCCAATTTTTCGGCGATATTTGGCGAAGAAGAGCTGGCAACGAAATACCGTACTGCCGCCGATGAGATCAAGCAGGCTACGCGGCGCTACCTGTGGGACGAAGAGCGCGGGCATTTCCTGCGCATGATTACTGTGGACAAAAATGGCACGATTCACAAGGATGCAACGCTCGACAGCAGCTTATGCGGGCTCTTCCAGTTTGGCATGTTCCAGGCGACTGACGAGCTTATCGAGCGTACCATGCAACAACTTGAGCGAACACTGTGGGTGAAAACGCAGGTCGGGGGCATGCCCCGCTACGAGAACGATTATTATTACCAGGTGACACATGATCTGAGCCAGGCTCAGGGGAATCCCTGGTTTATCTGCACCTTGTGGCTGGCTCAATACAAGATTGCTTGCGCCAGCACTATAGAGGAGTTGCACGAGGCCCTACCGCTCCTGGAGTGGGCGCTTAAGCACGCCCTCCCCAGCGGGGTCATGGCCGAGCAGGTGAACCCATTCACCAGCGAGCCTTTGAGTGTATCTCCTCTGACCTGGAGCCATGCTGAGTTTGTGCTGACCGTGCGCTGGTACATTGGGAAATACCACCGGTTTGCACCGACAGGTTAGAGGCAGGGCCAGAGAGTGTGCTATCATGTTGGCAGAGTTTTCTTGTGAAGCAGGAAGGGCAATGAAGGTTCATTGGCGAAGTTGTTGTAAAATACAAATAAGATCAACAATCTTGGAGGACCTATGAAAGTAATCACGATCGCGGTATGGGTTCTACGCATAGCCGTACTCGCAGCAATAATTTTAGGTATCCTGTTCTGGACAGGTAACGCGGTAAATCTTATCCCTGTCCACATGCTTCTAGGTATTATCGCCGTACTCTCCCTTTGGGTAATCGGATTGGCGCAAGGCTTTATCAAAGGCGGCAGTTTTGGCCTGGCGTTAGCAACATTCATGGTGGGTTTAGCCCTTGCTATCGTTGGCTTATATCAGCAACAATGGCTCCTTGGTTCTTCCCACTGGATTATTCAAGTGATTCACCTGCTCCTGGGCCTCTCAGCAATCGGGCTAGGTGAAATGATCAATGGGCGCACAAGAAGGATTGTGAAGAATACCGCTGCGGCTTAAATCACGCGTAGGAGGAAACAAAAGCTGAGCGTAACACCTCTACAGAAATAATACTCGGCTAATGTTTCCCACAGTGATATCAAGTCTCTCGCCCTACATGCCTATTGCCGATTATCCATACATATGATTAAATGAAGTCGGATTTCCAAACTTGGCGTTTCATTGATGTATACTGTAATTGTATTGAAGGGGAATGAGCGTGAGCAATGATGAAAAGCGAAGACAGATTGCCGTGTATCCGGGTAGCTTCGATCCTCTCACACATGGCCATCTCGATATCGCCAGGCGAGCAGCGCAGCACTTTGACACACTGATTATCGCCGTCTATGCCCATCCGGAAAAAAATTTGCTCTTTTCGGCAGAAGAACGCGTGTCACTCTGGCAAGAGGTCATAGCCTCCGAAGGAATGAATAATGTACGCGTCGAGAAATTTACTGCACTCCTGGTAGATTATGTCCGTTCTGTGGGAGGGCAGGTCATTATCAAAGGGCTCCGCTCGCCCAACGACTTTGAAGCGGAGTTTCAGCAGGGATTGATGAATCGCAAGCTCGCTCCCGAAATTGAAACTTTTTGCTTATTAACCAACCTGGAGCAACTCTTTGTAAGCTCATCATTGTTAAAAGAAGTTGCTCGCCTGGGCGGAGATGTCGACGGTATGCTTCCCACTGTCGTCTTGAAAGCACTACAACATAAACTGAATCCGTAGCACGCCATCATCCTGCTGAAAAAAATATCTCGCAATTTCGGATAGATTTTGATGGAATTCTCTCGCATGAGTTCGCATGCTGGAGAAGCTTCCATTCAACAGGTTTCAGCAGCATAGTAGGGAACGGAGGGAACACTATGGATATACTCTATCTAGTAGATCGTCTGGAGAATCTCATTGCAAACAGCAAGAGAATGCCACTGGTCAACCAAATTATGATCAAAGAGGGAGATATCCTCAACATTGTTGATCAGATGCGCACCTCTATTCCCGATGAAATCAAGCAGGCACGGCGCATCATTCAGGAGAAAGAGCGCATTCTCGCACAGGCTCAGTCCGACGCCTCCACGCTCTTGACACGCGCGCGCGAAGAGACCGAACGGGCTATGAACAGGGAAGGGCTCCTGCGCACCGCGGAAGCGCGCTCGCACGAACTTGTACGACAGGCTGAAGAACGAGCGCGCTCAGTAGTAGTAAAAGCTGAAGAGCATGGCGAGCAACTCAAAGCCGACGCAGATAACTATGTCGCTGAGACCTTGAGCAACCTCAAGGATCACCTCGCCAGTATCGAAATGGATGTCAGCCGTACTATTCTCAGTATAGAGAAGGGCCTCGAAAGTTTAGAGATAGCAGAGCCAGAGGAGGAAAACGGGGCAGAGGCAAAAGAACAGTACGAAGACCCCGAAGTGGCGCTCGACGACATGCCTGTACCTGCTCGCCCAATTCCCAGGCGCGCCTCGTTGGCAAATGATACTGGGGGAGGACCGCACTTCTAGCACGCTCCCAGGCACATTTTACGCGCGACCCTAGATCCATGGGACTCCCGCCAATATAGCATAGCACTCCTTGCTTGTAGGGCTTGACACTCTTGTCATGCTTGTCTATAATAAACGAGCACCACAAAGAACCACAGTATCGACGATCAAGGTTATACTATAGCTTATTTTATCTACCAGCTCAATGTTACTCTCA